>CACYDY010000206.1 GCA_902773245.1 uncultured Ruminococcus sp. | reverse complement strand
GGAGCAATGACTATCGAACAGTATATTGATATGATAATGAAAGAGATCGAAACAAAGGCTCTTTAATTACCAATAATAAATCTAAAAACGGACAGCCCAAAAAACTGTCCGTTTTTTCACACCAAATCAACAGCGCTATCGGTCGGTATCTTCTTGTTCTGTAAAACTCCAAAGATTCCTTATTTGCCATTCAAGCTCGTCGTAGCTCCACAGCCTTTGGCTTCGGATTCTGCTGTTCGGGTCGTTCACCGTGAATTTTCCGTCTTTTGTACCGCTTATCACAATAAAATGCCCTACTAATGTAAAATCACCCGGATTCATTGAGCAAATTATCGGTCTTTCTTTTTTTAATTCCCGGATAATTCTGTTTTCATTCAGCGGCAGTTCTTCGCAAACCAAACCGAAATTCTCGCAGCCTTTGGTCATCAGTTCCCATGACGTGCCGGAATCAGGCTGATAGAAGCCTTTTTCTTCCGCAAATTCAGCTATTCGGTCAGGTGTAAAATCGGGATTTTTCGTAAGATAAACCGCTGCCATCGAAAGACAGACCGGGCCGCAGCCCGAATAACCGATAACGTCGTCGCCATACGGTATATACCCCCAGCGGTCGTCCCATTGAATAAAAAGAGGAATTCCATCACTCAATTCGTCATCGGTGAGAACAACGTTTTTCTTCGATATATTTTCCGGATAACCTATTGTAAAATCCAACAGCTCTGAATTGAATATCACCGAATTAAGAATACTTTTCGAGTATTTCCCGCTTTTTTGGTAAATAATCTCATAACGCGCATCTTCTTCGGCAAGCTGTTGAATGGTAAGTAATTCCGGAGATGTTGATATGTCGGCTTGACTTTGGGGAGGTTCTTGTTCGGTGATTTTCCGCAAGTCCTGCGGGGCAGGCTTTTCATTGTTTTTTTCCGTAAAGTGAAACGTGCAGGCAATGAAAACCAGTGATAGTATTGTGAGGAAGATTATTCCGTTTCGTATTTTGTGATTTTTCTTTGTCGGCTTGTTTTTTGGTATGTATGGAACAACCGTGAGATTTTGAGGTATTTTGAACTCATCGGGAAGTGAGTCAAAATAGATATCTTCACTATTGTTGTTTTCAAAAGAGTCGGAACGATTTTTCTTATTGTCCATTGAAGCAGCTCCTTATTTACAGTTTGCGCCATATCATAATTTCAAATTAAACCTTACAATAACATTATAACACATCGTCAGTGTTTTTGTTGTCGAGATTTAATTTCTATATTATAAACAATTTTTCAAACCGGCAATTGAAATTATATTTAATTATGAACAAAATTTAAATAAGTTTTTAAAATCAGTTGACAAACAAGCCTTTTCGCAATATAATATAAACATAACGAAACGGCAATGATGTCAAGGGTTAGTTCCCCGAGTCATTGCCGTTTAGTTTTTCTTCTCAATATTCAAAATCACAAGAGCGGCAATGGAGTCGTTAGAAAGAATTTTTCTTCTAATATGCTTCGCTGCCGCTTTTGTTATTTGAATTATGCAGCAGGGAAATGCTGATAAATCAGTGATTCCTCGGTTATTTTCAGACGTCTTTATAACTATGCGACAACGAAGATATATTACAGAAAAGAAGGGATTAAATTTATGTCAAATTCAAACATAACGGTATTGTTTTCGGACGTCAATACCATGTGGACTTTGATCGGAGCGGCGCTTGTGTTCTTTATGCAGGCAGGTTTTGCGGCAGTTGAAGCCGGCTTTACCCGCTCGAAAAACAGCGGCAACATAATTATGAAAAATCTAATGGATTTTTCTATCGGCACACCATTGTACTGGTTTGTCGGATTCGGAATAATGTTCGGCACTCAGTCGGCTGTCTTTGGCGGTATCGACTTCTTCACAAGGGGTGACTACACGAACATCTTGCCCGACGGAGTAAGCTTTTTCGCATATTTTATTTTCCAAACGGTATTCTGCGCCACGGCTGCAACAATCGTTTCCGGCTCAATGGCTGAAAGAACAAAATTCAGCTCGTATTGTATCTACAGCGCCGTTATCAGTCTTATTATCTACCCCGTTTCGGGGCACTGGGTTTGGGGCGGCGGCTGGCTTTCACAGCTCGGTTTCCACGATTTTGCAGGTTCGACGGCTGTTCATATGCTCGGCGGCGTCTGCGCTTTGATCGGCGCGGCTATGCTTGGTCCCCGTATCGGAAAGTATACAAAGGACGGAAAGCCGAAGGCTATTCCCGGTCATAACATTCCTCTGGGCGCTTTGGGTGTGTTTATTCTTTGGTTCTGCTGGTTCGGCTTTAACGGCGGCTCTACGGTTTCAATGACAAACGGCGGAGCAGAGCTTGCAGGATTGGTTTTTGTAAATACAAACCTGGCTGCTGCGGTTGCAACACTCTCTACAATGATCATTACATGGATCCGCTACAAGAAGCCCGATGTTTCGATGACTCTCAACGGTTCTCTCGCAGGTCTTGTTGCCATTACGGCGGGCTGTGACTGCGTAAACCCATGGGCAGCGGCTGTTATCGGTATTATTTCTTCTTTTGCCGTTGTTTTCGGAATTGAATTTGTTGATAAAACATTAAAGGTCGACGACCCTGTCGGCGCAGTCGGAGTACATTTCTGCAACGGCTTTTTGGGAACTATTCTCACTGGTGTGTTTGCAAGCAACAGCTGGCTGCTTGACAACGGCATGACAAGAGGTTACTTTATAGGCATACAGTTCCTTGGCGCATTTTCTGTAATGGCATGGGGCGGTGTTTTGATAACGCTTACATTCTTTATTATCAAAAAGACTGTTGGTTTAAGAGTTACACGTGAAGAGGAGCTTAGCGGTCTTGATCTTCCCGAGCATGGTCTTGTGAGCGCATATGCAGACTTCCAGCCTATCTTTGCTCAGATGTCGGCGCCGTCGATCGGTACAGAATCTGTATCTGTTGAGCCTGTTGTTGATATTGACGAAGCAGTACCCGTTCAGATCAAAACTCCAAAGCAGCCCGTTGCTTCCGATGTGAAGATGACTAAGATAGAGATATTCGTAAGACAGGAGCGTTTTGAAGCTCTCAAAGAAGCAATGCTTGAGATCGGAATCACCGGCATGACTGTAACAAACGTGCTTGGCTGCGGTGTTCAGAAGGGCAAACCGGAGTATTACCGCGGCGCCGTTCAGGAGATCACTTTGCACCCACGTATTCAGGTTGAAATAGTTGTCAGCAAGATTCCCGTAAAAACGGTTGTAAATACTGCAAAGAAGGTTATGTATACCGGTCACACCGGAGATGGAAAGATTTTCGTTTATGACGTTGAAAACGTTATAAAGGTACGCACAGGCGAAGAAGGCATAGCCGCTTTGCAGGACGAAGAGCAATATTGATCCGGTCAGTGTCGGGGATCGTAAAGCTTGTCGGGGATTGTAAAGCTTATTAAAGTTTTTGCCCAGCTTTTTTCAAAAGGCGCCCCGCAGGAAGTGCCCTTGGGGTACTGGCGGTTTCCAAAGGCAGCGCCGGTGACGGCGAAGCCTAATCCCTTTAGGGAGTCGCTGACGGAAAAAATTATCGTAGAAAATAAAC
This sequence comes from uncultured Ruminococcus sp., assembly GCA_902773245.1. Lineage (GTDB taxonomy): Bacteria > Bacillota > Clostridia > Oscillospirales > Acutalibacteraceae > RUG592. Next base: position 285 of record CACYDY010000206.1, on the reverse strand, counting down.
TACCCTCAGCGAAACCGAATAAACTATAAATCAAAGCAATTATGAAAATCATACCTTTCAGTACAAATCAAAACAGGCAATAGCGAAGCGAATTGCCGTTCTGAGAGAGGTACGAGTATAAATAATCGCCTAATAGATCCCCGGCTAAAAAATATAAATACTAACTTATCTATCACTTATATGGCTAAAAACCACGCTGTCGTTCTAAGCATGACAGCGTGGTTTTGTATTTTTAGATTTGAATTAACGCGCGGGCAGTTCCGTACAAATTCAAAATAACACTTG
>CACYDY010000205.1 GCA_902773245.1 uncultured Ruminococcus sp. | reverse complement strand
AGTATTCCAAAGCGACGACCTCGCTTTTAGGAATCAATTTTGCGATCGACAACGCTATTGCTCCGCTGCCCGAGCAAAGATCTATGACCTTGGGCTTTTCAATATTTTTCAAAAATTCCAACGCAGCCTCGACAACGATCTCCGTATCGTCACGGGGAATAAGCACACCCTCGCCGACATAAAAATCGAAACCCATAAAATTCCATTTTCCGATAATATATTGAAGCGGTCTTCCTGTTTTTCTAAGCTCCACAGCTTCCAAAAACTTCTCATAAAGCTTTTCGTCAACTTTTTTATCACCATGCAGGATAAGCTCGGTTCTGTCCGCAGAGAAAAAATGCTCCAAAAGACAAAGCGAATCAAAATCCGAGTCCTGAACGCCTGCTTCTTTCAGCATTGCTTCTCCCTTTTTGTAAACCGAAGAAAGAGTCAGATTTTCCATCAGATCAGATCCTCTCCGTTTTCGGGAATAACAGGCTTAATCGCAGCGATAGCTATCTCGATCATGCTGTCGTCAGGCTCGATGGTCGTTATCCTTTGAGCCATAAGACCGGGAGCTGCGATTATTTTTGTGAAAATGTTGTCATATTTTGCGCAGATCTTTATAAGCTCATATCCTATTCCGCATGAAACCGGAAGCAGAAGAAGCTTGATGACCGTTCTTATCAACGGGTTGGTGGCTGTGATAAAAAGTCCGATGACAACTCCCACGATAAGCATTATCACCATAAAGCTGGTTCCGCATCTCGGGTGAAACCTGGTATATTTTCTTACGTTTTCAACGGTAAGCTCCTCCAGATTTTCATAGCAGAAAATAGTTTTATGCTCCGCTCCGTGATACATAAACGTCCGCTTCATGTCGGGTGTTCTCGAAACTACATAAACATATCCCAAAAACAGTATTATCTTGAAAATACCCTCAAACACGCTTCTCCAAAGAGTTCCCTCGCCCATTGCGGGGCTGACCTTTGCAAGCATATTAAAAATAAAAGTCGGCAGCGCAAAAAACAGCAGTATCGCAATAACTACTCCGACAAAGCTTGCAAAACCCATCAGAATATTATAAAACTTATCGCCGAATTTCTCCATCGCCCATTTTTCAAATTTTCCCGGCTCTTCCGTTTCCTCTTCGCCCTCGATCGCTTTGTCGGCGGAAAGCATAAGGCATTTCATGCTAAGCCTCATTGAATCGACAAGCGACACGAAGCCTCTTATCAGCGGAAGACGAAAGAACTTTCCCTTTGAAGCGATCGACTTGAAGTCGATGTCCTCGGTGTAGATCGAGTGATCGCTCATTCTCACCGCAACGGTCGTTTTTTTCGGGCCTCTCATCATAATGCCCTCTATCAGAGCCGAACCGCCTATCGACGTTTTTATTTTAGTTTTTTCAGCCATATTCTATCTCTTTTCTATTCTATCTCTTTTCCCGTCAGATCAGGATCTCAGAATTTCCTCGTCATCTCTGTCAAGAACGGGAATGCTGATCGTGACTGTCGTGCCCACGTCCTCTTTGCTGTCGATCTCAAGCTTTCCCTTGTGCAGAGTCATGATCTCGTCGGCAACCGCAAGTCCTATTCCGCTTCCTCGAACCGTCTGATTTGCTTTGTAGAATTTATCCTTTATTCTCGGGAGATCCTTTTCGGCAATTCCGCAGCCTGTGTCGCTGATAACGACCTTGATCTTTTCATTGTCCTCGGAAACCTGAATGCCTATAACACCGCCCTCGGGGGTGTACTTTAACGCATTGTCAATAATATTTATAAACACCTGTCTGAGTCGGTTTTTGTCGCCCAGCACGGGGGAAAGATTTTCCGGCTCGTCATAAACAAAGTGTTTTTTCTCGCTTGCCGCGCGCTCTCTGAGCATATAGACCGCTTCGTCAAGCTCGGCAAGAAGGTCGATTTTATCCATAACAAGAACCATTCTGCCGTTTTGTATCCTTGAAAAATCAAGAAGCTCCTCGACCATTCCCGTAAGCCTCTCGGTTTCGTTGATAATAACGCTCAGACCCTTTCCCATAGTCACGGGGTCGGGTTCTCCGATCGACATTGTTTCAGCCCAACCCTTTATTGCGGTCAAAGGTGTTCTCAGCTCATGTGAAACAGACGAAATAAAGTCGTTTTTCATTCTGTCGGACGCCTTTATCTCTTCCGCCATGTGGTTGATACTGTCTGCAAGCTCGCCGATCTCGTCATCATACATCTTGTCAACTCTTGTTTCAAAATCGCCCTGCGCTATTCTTCTCGAGGTTGCTCGAAGCTGACTTACGGGCTTGACTATCGTTGAAATAAACAGCAGCCCCGGTATCATTACCGATGCAAGCAAAAGAAGACATATTGAAATTATGACTAAAATTGCAAACAATATTTTACTGTCGGTTTGGGTCATCGACTCGACAAACCTCAGCGCTGCAACGTAAGAACTGTCGTTATCTCTGAGAATAACGGTATATGCCATTATTTTTTCACCCGACGTCAGGCTTCCGACCCAAAACGCTCTGTTGTTGTCGGCGGAAAGCGCCTGCTGATAATCGGGCATGGACTGCGATCTGTAATTATAAAAGTCCGGCGACGACGCTCTCATCTCTCCCTTTTCGTCTATCACCGCAGCCGCTGCGTCAGAATTGCGTGAAAACTCATCAACAAAAGCTTTCAGCGCAGTATCGTCCGTTTCCTTGAAGTCATATTCCGTGCAGGAAAACTTCCGGAACGCTTCGTCAACGCTTTTTTCAAGAGAGCTTTTAGCGCCTTCGTAGTAATATGTTCGAACTGCATAGCTGCCTGCAAAAATAACCGCAAGGATCAGCGCAATAGTAAAAGAAAAATACCTCAAGAGCCATCTTTTTGTAATACCTTTAATCAAAGCAGTACCTCCCTCATCGGGTATTATCAGACTCTTTCGTTATGCGTCCCATTTGTAGCCAAGTCCCCAAACCGTTACTATATATTTGGGGTTGGACGGCTCATCCTCGACCTTCATTCTCAGACGTCTGATGTTAACATCGACAATCTTCTCCTCGCCGACATAAGCCGGTCCCCACACGTGGTTAAGTATATTGGTTCGATCGAGAGCCATTCCCGGATTTGAGAAGAAATACTCCATGATCTGAAACTCGACCTGAGTCAGCTCTATCACCTTTCCGTTTTTCTGAAGCGCTCTGTTTCTGAGATTGAGAACAAAATCGCCCGATTTGATCTCCTCTTTAAAATTGCTTTCTATATTTGCTTTAGCAAGAGAAACTCTTCTGTACAGAGCGTCGACTCTTGCCACAAGCTCCGAGGGACTGAACGGTTTAGTTACATAATCGTCCGCGCCGAGCATCAAACCGGTAACCTTGTCCATCTCCTGAGTTCTTGCCGTCAGCATGATGATCCCTATTCCTCCGTTTCTT
>CACYDY010000204.1 GCA_902773245.1 uncultured Ruminococcus sp. | reverse complement strand
CAGACCGACGACAACGAGTATGTATTTAAGTATCTTCGCACACTTTCCGACTTTGAGAGAATTACCGACAGAGCTATGAATATCGCTTTTATTGCTCAAAAAGATAACGAAGAGAATATCAATTTTTCAGACACCGCAAATAAAGAACTTAACGTAATAATAGAAGCGGTGAACGAGATTATGAATATGACTATTGATTCGTTTATGAACGAAACCCGTCACAACAGAGGAAAGGTTTCCGCTTTAAATACGGTCATTCACACGCTTTGCAACAAAGCCGAGGTACACCATTTTGACAGACTTCAAACGGGAAAATGCTCTCTTCAGCAAGGAACAAGCTTTGGTGAGCTTTTGAGCAATCTCCAGCAAATTGCCGTACACTGCTACAAAATAGTAATGGCAATGCTTGATTTCCATTCCGGCACAGGCGAAGGAAAAACCAACCCAAGTGAAATCAGAAACAAAAAGGCTTATAAGGAATATAATGAAAAATATCTGATTTGATAAAAAACTCTCCTCGAACAAAAATGAGGAGAGTTTTTATTGTGTATTTATAAATTGTGTCGGATAAACTTATCGCTCTGAGTGATAGTGTATTACAATGATAAAATTCCCTTTTTAAGCCTTTCCAAACCGTCATTCAGTCGGCTTCGAGGACAAGCGATGTTCATTCTTAAAAATCCGTTTCCATTGCCGCCGTACACCGTTCCCGATGATACGTACAAGCCCGTTGTTTTTCTTATCTCGGCAGCCAGCTCTGCGCTTGAAATATTCAAACCCATACAATCAAGCCACATAAGATAGGTAGACTGTGATACAGACGCTTTCACCCGTGGAATTTCACTTGCTATAAAATCGGCAGCAAAACATTTGTTATCATAGATATATCGGTTAAGTTCATCAAGCCACGGCTCACCCTTGGTAAAAGCCGCTATGGCTGCGTCAACAGCAAATGCATTCGGTTCTGCGACCTCATCGGTATTGATTGAGCGATTGACTCTGTTTCTTAACGCTTCATTAGGAACACTTATCGCCGATGTTTGCAATCCGGCAATGTTAAAAGCCTTTGTAGGCGCAATACAGGTCACGCTGATTTCTCTGCACGTTTCGGACACAGACGCAAACGGCACGTATTTGCAGTGTGGAGAGGTAATATCACAGTGTATCTCATCGGAAATAACAGTTACATGGTATTTTTTACATAGTTCTCCAAATTGCGACAGTTCTTCTTTGTTCCATATTTTTCCTACAGGATTTTGAGGATTGCACAAAATCATCAATGTTGTTTGAGTATCTGCAAGCTTAGTTTCAAGATCTTCAAAATCTATAGAATACTCTGCTCCGTCATAACTCAAAGGATTTTCCAAAACAACCCGACCGTTATTCAGAATGGAATTGTAAAAAATATTATACACGGGAGTTTGTATCAAAACCTTTTCGGCAGGCGTCGTTAATTTTCTGACAATGGACGAGATCGCAGGAACGACCCCCGTACAAAACATCAGCCAATCATCTTTCATAGTGTACGAATAGCGTTTTTTCCACCAATTTATATAAGCCTCATACCACTCCGTGGGAACGTCGGTATATCCAAAAATACCATGCGCAGTTCGTTTTTGAAGCGCTTCAATAATTTCCGGGGCTGTCTGAAAATCCATATCCGCAACCCACATCGGCAGCTCATTTTCCGAAACGTTCCATTTAAGCGAATTTGTTCCCTTTCGCTCGATCACTCTGTCAAAATCATAAATCATTGTTTTATCCTCACATTTTATTATCAACAGCTGTGCCACCGGGATTAACTTGATCACAAAACACAAAACGCAGCAGTGATCAACAATTTACCGGTGGCATATTTTTAAAAATCTATCATCATTGAAACAAGAAAGAATTATTTGTCAACCTTCGGAAGCTCATCAAAGCTTTTCTGAAGTTCCTCATCTGTAGGAATATAGTCACTCATAACACCGTCGTTATACTTCTGATAAGCAACCAAATCAAAATATCCCGTTCCTGTCAAGCCAAATACGATGGTCTTTTCCTCGCCTGTTTCTTTGCACTTCAAAGCCTCGTCAATAGCTACGCGAATAGCATGACTGCTCTCCGGAGCAGGAAGGATACCCTCTATTCTTGCAAACTGCTCGGCGGCTTCAAATACTGCCGTTTGCTCAACGGAAACAGCTCTCATATAACCGTCATGATAAAGCTGCGACAAAGTCGAACTCATGCCGTGGAAACGCAAGCCGCCGGCATGGTTTGCCGAAGGGATAAATCCGCTGCCCAATGTGTACATTTTAGCAAGCGGGCAAACCATTCCCGTGTCGCAGAAATCATAAGCAAACTTTCCTCTTGTAAAGCTCGGACAAGACGCAGGCTCTACAGCAACAATATCATAGTTCTTTTCGCCTCTGAGTTTTTCGCCCATGAAAGGAGAAATCAAACCGCCAAGATTGGAACCACCGCCCGCACAGCCGATGATAATGTCAGGCTCTATGCCGTATTTGTCAAGCGCCGTCTTTGTTTCAAGTCCGATAACCGACTGATGAAGAAGAACCTGATTCAACACACTTCCAAGAACATATCTGTAGCCTTCGTGAGAAGTTGCAACCTCTACTGCTTCGGAAATAGCGCAGCCAAGGCTGCCTGTAGTACCGGGATATTTTTCAAGAATTTTTCTTCCGACATTGGTTGTATCCGACGGAGAAGGAGTTACGGACGCACCGTATGTTCTCATGACCTCGCGTCTGAATGGCTTCTGCTCGTATGACACCTTAACCATATAAACCTTACAGTCAAGATCAAAATATGAACAAGCCATCGAAAGAGCCGTTCCCCACTGACCTGCGCCTGTTTCGGTAGTAACACCCTTCAAGCCCTGTTTTTTTGCATAGTAAGCCTGTGCAATAGCAGAATTGAGCTTATGGCTGCCGCTGGTGTTGTTGCCTTCGAATTTGTAATAAATTTTTGCCGGTGTCCGGAGCTTCTCTTCAAGGCAATATGCTCTTACCAAAGGCGCCGGACGATACATTTTGTAGAAATTCTGTATCTCCTCGGGAATATCAATGTAAGCGGTCTGATCGTCAAGCTCCTGTTTGATCAATTCATCACAGAAAACGGGACGAAGATCATCAAAAGACATCGGTTCCAAAGTTCCGGGATTCAAAAGCGGCGCAGGTTTATTCTGCATATCTGCACGAACATTATACCACTGCTTTGGAATTTCATCCTCGTTTAAATAAATTTTGTACGGAATTTTCTTTTCTGCCATAACGGTGTTCCTCCTAAACTGTTTCGACTTATCGCTAAGCTGTAAGTTATGCATATGTTCCAAAAATAAACATAAGTTTCACTGTACTTTTTACTCATTTAATAATTATAGCCAATTTTTAGTAAACAGTCAATAGACGAAAAAACTATTTGTATACTTGCACAATATAAAAAATAATTTTTGGATATATTTACCGTTTTAAATCGTATTAAAACTTATTTTTCAACATATTCTACATTTAATGCCTTGTACAAGTCGGTCAATTCAAATTTATCCTTCAAGCCTTGAGTTACATAAACCTTATTTTGTTTATCAATCATAATAAACTCAAAATCGTCGGAATTTTTGTAAAGCTCAACAGCATCGTCAATGCCCATAACAAACAGTGATGTCGACAATGCATCAGCAAGTGTTCCACTGTCGCAGACAACGGTTGCCGACAAAACGCCGTTGTCAACGGGATAACCTGTTTTGGGATCTATTATATGATGATACATAACACCGTTTTCTTCAAAGTACCTCTGGTCTGTCGCAGATGTTACAACCGCTGTTTCTCCTTCCTTCAAAATTGCAAAGCTATCCTCGGTAAAAGGATATTTCACACCGATTTTCCACGGATCACCGTTTTTTGTCCCTATAGTTTGAATATTTCCCCCAAAGGATAACACCGCACTGTCGATTCCCTGTTGCTTTAAAAGATTTTTTGTCTGTTCGGAAATATAGCCCTTTGCAATCGCACCGAGATCTATTTCCATATTCTTTGCGGTTTGGATAGTTCTGTCCTCTTCGTTAATTTTTATTTTTTTATAATCAACATCTGCCAATTCTTTTTCGATTTCGTCTTTAGTCGGTACAGTGTATTTGTCGGTAGTAAATCCCCAAAGCCGGACGATCGGATAAACCGAAATATCAAGTGAACCGTTTGATCTGCTTGAAATATTCTCAGCCGTTTGAATAATATTAAAAACATCATCTCCCACGGAAATTTTTTCACCGCCGTTCATGTTTATTTTTGAAACCTCGCTGCCCGGATCCGTCACGGAAAGCAGCTGCTCCAGTTGAATAATTCTATTTTGCGCCAAATCTGCCGCTGCCTGTGAATTATCACCGTAAAGTCTTAATTTGATGATCGTATCAAGCGCAAAAATCTCTTTGTCGTAGGCTTCGGAGGAATGGCTTTTTTGACAGCCCGCCGCAAACAAGCATATCAAAACAGCAAACAAAAATATCAAAATATTATTCTTTTTCATTTCAACACCTCATCAATAATTATACTACAACAACATAAAATTGACAAGGCATGATCACTGCCACACATGGAAATCAACTTTCTTTAAGAGAATAATAATTAAAGTTTTTTCCCCGCTTTTTTCAAAAAGCGGGCAGGTTCCAAGGGCAGCGCCCAATATGCACTAACTTTAGAATTGCTGTGTCGCCTTGGGGCGGCGAGGAAAGTATATTAAAACCTCAACTCAGGGGTGCTCGTCACGCAAAGCCCCCCTCTTCTTAAAACAGTCCACAGGACTGTTTTAAGAAGAGGAGCATTTTGGCAGAAAATGCCCCTAACTAACTGTTCTCACCAAAGTTACCTCGACGCTCCAAGGCGACGCAATAAAACATGTACACAGATTGTTTACTCATTCAAAAGCCCTGACGACGGCCACACGACCACAGGCAATACCGACTTACATGACGGAGTCCATCACACCAAAGGTATATCGAATCAATGTATTTTGAATCAATGTATTTTTTCTATAAACCATCTGTTATCATCAAGAAATAGATATCTCAGCTGACCTCTTATTCGACACGTATACCGAACTCCTGCACCGCCTGATTTCAGTGAAGCCGCATTGCGAATATCGGTAATTTTGTCGATCTCATACTCTTCACCGTTTTCCCAACGAATTATCAACGGGGAAATATTTCCGTCGGAATCGTAGTAAGCTATTACATCAATAAATTTTTTCTCATTCATAACAAATCTCTCCATTAAAAATAACCAACCGGGTGAATGGTGTGATCTTTTATTGGATCAAAACCAGAAAGCTCCCTGTCCAAAAGAACCGACGCAGGATAAACGACCGAGCTTCCAAAACGTTTTTTTAGCGCGTCCACAGTTTTGTCTATTCTTTCGAGTTTATTCTTCCTGCTTTGATCCTCAAAAATATTCATCTGACATGAATAATCCTCTCCAACAAAATCAGACATCGAAATTCCCAAGCTTCTTATAGGCCTTGACCAACCGTAAGAATTTCTAAACAGCTCCATAGCACTTTCGGCAATTTCAGATGTTATATTTGTGTAATCATCAAGCTTTTTTTGACGTGTAAATGAAACAAGCCCCGTATCCCTGACAGAAACAGACACTGTTTTGCCCTTAAAGCCTCTCTCCCTCATTCTTCGCGCCACACTGTCGCTCAAGATACAAACAACAATTTTTACGTCTTGATCATTACACAGGTCTTTGGGTGTTGTCGTGGAATTTCCGATCGATTTTATTTCATCTGTTTCGGAATATTTTTTTACAGGCGACATATCGTAGCCGTTTGAAAAGCTGTAGAGCAGATCTCCCCATTTTCCAAAAATATTTTTAAGCATAACAGGATTTGAGTTTGCCAATTCTCCGATAGTGTAAATTCCCATTTCACGAAGCTTTTTTTGTGTTGCTCTTCCCACATAGAGCAGATCACCCACAGGAAGAGTCCATGCAGTACGTTTATAGTTATCTTTTGTTATCTGCGTGATCGCATCGGGCTTTTTGTAATCGCTGCCGAGCTTTGAAAAAACTTTGTTATAACTGACACCGATGCTAACGGTAATTCCCAATTCATTTTTTATTCTTCGGCTTATATCTTTGGCGATACTAAATCCGTTATCTCTCATATTGACATTACCCGTGACGTCAAGCCATGCTTCATCAAGTCCAAACGATTCAACACGATCCGTGTATTCAAGATAAATCTTTTTCGCCATTTGCGAAAACCTCATATATAAAGGAAAATTCGGCTCAACTACAACCAGATCGGGACAAAGCTGACGAGCCTGCCAGATCGTTTGACCGGTTTTGATACCGTATTTTTTTGCAATATCATTTTTTGTTAATACAATGCCATGGCGTTTTGTCGGATCACCTCCAACTGCTACAGGCTTATTTCTTATTTCGGGGCGATAAAGACACTCTACAGACGCATAGAAAGAATTACAATCGCTGTGAAGAATTTTTCTCATAGTTCACTCGACCACCTGTTCGAAACTTTTGTTCCCTTATATTATAGAACAAAAGTTCTAAAAAATCAAGAGGTATTAAATGTTTATTTTTATATATCCGATCGTTTCCATTAATATTATTTCAAAATTTACATTTTCATCTTGATAAAAGATTTTTTATTTTATATAATTATATGTAGATTCCTTAATAAAGAACTTTATTAAAATGATGTTGTTCAATCAGAATATAATAATTTAAGGAGGTTAAGATGAAAGAATTTTTTAGATTTATATCGGAAAAGCTGATAGACTATTTCACCTATACCGATAAATTTTTGTGGTTATTAATAATCAGCATTAACACGCTGAGCCTGCTGCTTATTGCAAGTATGCAGCGAGCAGGAGATTACAACTATTTAAAAACACAAGTCATAGCATTGTCGATCGGCTTTGTCGGCGCAATAATTATTTCCTGCATTGACTACAAATTCTTGGAAAAACTATGGTGGGCTGCAGGAATTTTCGGCTTGGCCCTGATAGCTCTTGTCTTTGTTTTCGGAATCCGTGTTGAAGGTACTGATGACATGGCTTGGATCAACATAGGCGGATACTCTCTTCAGCCTTCGGAAATTGTAAAAATCTGTTTTATAATCACACTTTCGGTTCATTTAAGCTATTTAGTGAAAAACAATAAAATTAACTCCTTTAAAAACATTTGTCTGCTGTTGATACACGCCGCAATACCGATCGGTTTGATACACTATCAGGGCGACGACGGCACGGCTCTTATTTTTGCATTGATTTTTGCAATCATGACATTTGCCGCAGGTGTTCAGATCAGATATTTTTTAGTAACTATTTTAACCGTTCTTCTCTGCGCACCTTTTGTTTGGACTAATGTTTTAAACGAAGACCAGCGAAGCCGTTTTCTTGTGCTGCTTGATCTTGACGAAAACGCAAAATCGGTTTACGGCTGGCAGCAGTACCAGGGCAAACTGTCAATTGCTGCCGGTGGTTACAAAGGCGAGGGACTTTTTAAAGGTCAGAGAGTAAGCTATGCTATTGTTCCGGAACAGGAAAACGACTTTATTTTTACCGTTGCAGGGGAGGAACTTGGCTTTATCGGGTGCTGCCTGATTTTGGCATTGTTTTTATTCATACTGCTGAGAATTTTCTACAAGTCTGCAAGCGCAAGAGATGAGTTTGGTCAGAATCTTTGTATCGGTGTTTTTGCGCTTATCCTTTCACAGGTTTCGGTTAATCTTGGCATGGTTTTGGGATTTTTGCCTGTTGTCGGAGTAACGCTCCCGTTTTTCAGCGCAGGCGGTACTTCCGTTATGGTTCTTATGCTTTGCATGGGCATTGTTCAAAGCGTTCATATCTACAGCAGCGAAGAACGTCTTATTATCAAAAACAGGGACAGAAAGCAACTTTCCAAATAAGATTTTTGAAATATTATTACATAAAAAACTCTATGTTATACTAACGAGCGTTGAAATTTACCAACTTTTGAAAAGGGCTGAACGCTAAGGTGTTTCGCCGGCGGCACGACGGCGACCAAAGGCTCTGCCTTTGGAAAACGCCAGCTTTTTAAAAAAAGCTTGGCAAAAACTTT
>CACYDY010000203.1 GCA_902773245.1 uncultured Ruminococcus sp. | reverse complement strand
GCGAACAAGCTTGTCGTAAAGTACGGTATCAAAATCAGTGTGGAATCTACGGTGAACGCATACGGATTTTTAGATTACAACACAATTCGAAATGCTCTCAGCGGAGAGCAGTACAAAAAAATAGAGAACTTGCTGAACATTAAGTGTGACGACGAAAGACATTATGAGATTGTCTGCACGAAGTTCCGATTCAGCTTGGGAGAGTTTATTCCTTTGGAATTGAAGGCAGTGCTGACACGGGGCGGAGATGAATGGTATATCTCGGACGAAAAAGTGGATACCTTTACGCTTGAAGGAAACTATAAAAGCGGCAGCGAGATATATGAATGCAGTGATATGCTGCGAAATACCGTCCCAAAGGACTTTTTGCTTGGGGGTGCGTACAGCGTCGACTATATCAGCGAGTTAACGGAAGAACAGCGGGAGAAGCCCGTTGAAACGGTTTCAACAGGCTTTGCGGAATACATTTTTTATGCGTCCGATTTTTTTTATTTGAACGACTCCGCTTTTTCTGACGATGAAGAGTCCTACGACCAAACGGATCCTTACTCCAACAGATCAACAACGTATGTTATTCAATACGCAAAGAAGATCAATCTGCTTCAAAGCTGCCGCGCAAGGCTTGGGGCAGGAATTGCGGTTATTTTCGTATTCTTTTTTGCAATAGGTTTTATATTGTGTCTGATGATTTGGAAAATAGTCAAGGTTCAGACCATTCAGGAGCAAAAGCGTGAAGATCTGACCAACGCGCTGGCGCATGATATCAAAACACCGCTGTTTGTCATTAGCGGCTATGCCTACAGCCTGAAAGAAAATATTGACGACAGCGAGCGTGACACCTATATTGATAAGATCATTGACCAGACCGACGCGATCAACGCTCTTGTTCACAAAATGCTCAATCTCAGCAAGCTGAATTCCGACAAAGCAGCGTTAAACCGCACGGAGTTTGATGTCTATGAATTGGTAAAGGAAATAAGTGATAATTTTGTAAAATTACCGGACAAAAAGACTATCAAGCTGACTCACAGCGGAAACAATCTTGTGAATGCAGACCGGGAGCTTATCAAAACGGCAGTCGGGAATTTGATAGAAAATGCGGTAAAATACTCTCTGCCTGAAAGCGTGATCGAAATAGACGCAGCCGACAAAACCCTGAGTATATCCAATCAAAGCGAACCGCTTACAAAAACGGAGCTAAAGCAAATATGGCAGCCCTACGTCCGCAAAGACAAAAGCCGAGCAAAAAACGGCAACGGCTTGGGACTGTCAATAGTTAAATCAATATTTGATTTGCACGCAATCGAATGTGAAATGAAAATGAAAGATACGGTTCTGACTTGTTGTGTAAAGTTTTGAGTAATTTAAACAATATAAAAAGGGACGCTCGTCAAAGAACGCCCCTTTTTGCGGTTATATAAAATTATTATCAATCGGCAGCAATGGCCTGCTTGACGCTTTTTACAAAATCATAGACATACGGCGCAGAATTTTCACCATGCTTTGCAATGATCTTTACGATAGCCGAGCCGATAATGATTCCGTCGCATTTTTTTGCGATCTCGGCTGCCTGTTCCGGAGTCGAAATGCCAAATCCGACGGCAGCGGGAGTGTCGGTGTTTTCCTTGATTTTGTCAACGATAGCCCCGATATCGGTAGTAATGCTGCTTCTTGTTCCGGTAACGCCCAGAGAAGAAACACAGTAAACAAATCCCTTTGCTTCCTTTGCGATCATGGAAATTCTGTCGTTTGATGTGGGAGCGATAAGAGAGATAAAGTCAAGTCCGTAACTTTCGCACACGGCTGAAAACTCGCCTTTCTCTTCGAACGGAACGTCCGGAAGAATAATACCGTTCATGCCGATCTCGGCGGCGGTTCTGACAAAGCGTTCAATTCCGTAAGAGAAAACGACGTTTGCATAAGTCATAAAAACAAGCGGGATCGAAAGCTTCGGGCGAACACGTCTTACCATGTCGAAAATTTTGTCTGTGGTAACCCCCGACGACAGCGCTCGGATGTTAGCCCCCTGAATAACGGGACCTTCGGCTGTGGGGTCGGAAAAAGGAATTCCAAGCTCAATGAGGTCTGCGCCGCCCTCCTGCATTGAAAGAAGAAGCTTCTCCGTTGTTTCAAGATCGGGGTCACCGCAGGTTATAAAAGCGATGAAAGCTTTTTTGCCGCTGAATGCGTCACTGATTTTCATTCTGAAATATCCTCCCCTCTGTATCTTGCGATAGCTGCGCAGTCTTTGTCGCCGCGTCCGGAAATGTTTATTACCATGATCTGATCTTTGCTCATGGTCGGAGCAAGCTTCATTGCGTGAGCAACGGCATGTGAGCTTTCGATAGCCGGGATAATGCCCTCGGTTTTTGAAAGATACTCAAACGCATTGACAGCCTCGTCGTCGGTAACGGGAACATATTCGGCTCTTCCGATGTCATGAAGATAAGCGTGTTCGGGGCCTACTCCCGGATAGTCGAGTCCCGCAGAAATGGAATAAACCGGAGCGATCTGACCGTACTCGTCCTGACAGAAATAGCTCTTCATGCCGTGGAAAATACCGAGCTTGCCGGTAGCCATGGTTGCGGCAGTTTCAAAGGTGTCGATACCTCTTCCTGCGGCTTCGCAGCCGATAAGACGCACCGACTTGTCGTTTATGAAATTATAGAATGCGCCGATAGCGTTCGAACCGCCCCCGACGCAGGCAAGAACTGCGTCGGGCAGTCTGCCTTCTTTTTCAAGGCACTGCTGTTTGATTTCCTTTGAAATAACCGCCTGAAAATCTCTGACGATAGTAGGGAACGGGTGAGGCCCCATAACCGAACCGAGAACGTAGTGCGTGTCGGAAATACGGCTTGTCCACTCTCTCATAGCCTCGGAAACAGCGTCTTTAAGAGTAGCCGTTCCGGTAGTTACGGCGTTGACTTTTGCGCCGAGCAGACGCATTTTATAGACATTCAGAGCCTGACGTTCGGTGTCCTCTTTGCCCATAAATATTTCGCATTCAAGACCGAAAAGAGCGGCAGCCGTAGCGGTTGCAACACCGTGCTGACCTGCGCCTGTTTCGGCAATGACTCTTGTTTTTCCCATTTTTTTTGCAAGAAGAGTCTGACCCAGAACATTATTGATTTTGTGAGCGCCGGTGTGGTTGAGATCCTCACGCTTGAGGTATATCTTTGCGCCGCCGAGATCCTCCGTCATTTTTTTTGCATAGTAAAGACGCGAGGGTCTGCCGGCATATTCGTTGAACAGTTCTGAAAGCTCCCTGTTAAATTCGGGGTCGTTTTTATAGTGATCATATGCCTGTTCAAGTTCGATAACGGCATTCATTAATGTTTCGGGAATATATTGACCGCCATGAATGCCGAATTTTCCGTTGGACATTGCTTTCATCTCCTTTTATTCTTCTGCCTTGTCTTGATCGGAAATCACTGATTAAATTGCGTCCTGCGGACTGAGCTTTCAATTTGCTTTTCTTTTTGTTTGTAAAACCGCACTTGATTTAATCAAATGGAAAGTCAATTTCTCCGTCAAAAACAAAGCTTTCCGCATTTGTCTTAATATATTCAATGATGTTTTCTGCGTAATTATTGCTTTCATCATAGAAGCGATCGTCAAGGTCTTCAAAGTCGGGCTCAAGCTCGTCCTC
>CACYDY010000202.1 GCA_902773245.1 uncultured Ruminococcus sp. | reverse complement strand
TCTGTAACAAGAACAACGTTATCCTTTGAGAAAATATCTCCGATATTGCCGCAGTCACTTTTTGCTCCGTCATTCACAAAAATTTCCTCGGGCAAAACCTCAACGGAATTTTTTGCGTAATAACCGCTTATGGCATTACGAAGAAATTCATAGCCCTCATAGCTTGGATAACCTTTGAACGTTTCCTTTTTTGAAAGCTCGTCCGCCCCCTTTTTCAAAGCGTCCACAACAGGCTTTGCAAGCGGAAGCGTAACGTCGCCGATCCCCATTTTGATAATTTTCTTCTCGGGGTGTTCGCCTGCGTATTTTGCGGTTTTCTGAGCGACAGTTGCAAAAAGGTAGTTCTCCGTCAGATCATCAAAATTACTGTTTATTTTCATAATAATATTTCTCCTTCAAAAACAAATTCGGCCGGCCCCGTCATAATAACCGTGTCGCCTGTGTAATTAATCGAAAGCGTTCCGCCGTTGAGTCTGATTTTTACGTCTTGATTTTTCTTTGAAAAACCGTTGGCAACAGCCGCAGCCGTTGCTGCGCACGCGCCCGTTCCGCAAGCCCATGTTTCTCCGCTGCCTCTTTCCCAGACTCTCATTCTCAGATTATTTTCATCTTTTACATTAATAAATTCCACGTTTGCTCTGTCGGGAAAAAGCCGATGATTTTCGATTGACGGGCCGATTTTTTCAAGCTCCAGATTTTCAGCGTCATCATCGGTGAAAATAACGCAATGCGGATTTCCAACATCAACGAATGTATATACATACTCTGTTCCGTTTGCGCTCAGAGTATCTCCGACAGCGCCTATTTTGGGCTTTCCCATATCCACGGAAACTGTTTTGACTTTGCCGTTTTCAACATTGAGCGTAAGGTATTTAATTCCCGACAATGTTTCGAGCGTAAGCTCTTTTTTATATGTAAGCCCTTTGTCATAAACATATTTTCCGATACATCTTGCAGCATTTCCGCACATTTTTCCCTCGCTGCCGTCAGCGTTGAACATACGCATTTTAAAGTCCGCTTTATCCGATGACATTATCATCACTATTCCGTCGCCGCCGACGCCGAAATGTCTGTCGGAAAGCTTTATTGACAAAGCATTGGGATCGTCGATGAAGTTTTCTTTCGTACAGTCAAAATAGATATAGTCGTTTCCCAATCCGTGCATTTTTGTGAATTTCATAACTGTTTCTCCCTTTTTTCGCTTGTTTGGCAATTTTCGTTTTTTGCCAATGCGTGCTTTACCAATCCCATAAACAGCGGGTGAGCCTTGTTCGGTCTGCTCTTGAACTCGGGGTGGAACTGCACTCCCACAAAGAAGTCGTTATCCGCAGTTTCCACCGTTTCGACAATAGACTTGTCGGGCGACGTGCCGCTGATTACCAAACCGCCCTTTTGCAGAACATCAATATAATCATTGTTGAACTCATAGCGGTGACGATGACGCTCCCATATCATATCCGATCCATAACACTCAAACATTTTCGTACCGTTCCCGATCAGGCACGGATATGCGCCAAGACGCAGCGTGCCGCCTTTATTAATATTGTCATTCTGATCGGGCATGAAATCAATAACTTTATTTTTCGAGCCGCTGTCAAACTCGCCGGAATTTGCGTCATTAATACCGCAGACATTTCTTGCAAATTCGATCACGGCGATCTGCATACCCAAACAGATACCAAGATACGGCACATTATTCTCTCTTGCAAATTTAGCCGTTGAGATCATACCGGCAATACCTCTGTCGCCGAATCCTCCGGGTACAATAATTCCGTCGCAGCCGCCGAGAATTTCGGCTGCATTGGAATCGTTTATCCGTTCGCTGTCGATCCATTCAATGCTGACCTTTGTCGAATAAACATAACCGGCGTGATGTATCGCTTCGGCAACGGAAAGATATGCGTCATGCAGCTGAACATATTTTCCCACCAAACCGATTGTTATTTCTTTATTTCTTCCCTTTATGCTGTCTACCATCTTATTCCAGTCGGTAAGATCGGGTTTTTGCGCATTCAGGTTAAGCTCTCTGCAAACAACATCGGAGAAGCCCGATTCCTCAAGCATAAGCGGCGCTTCATACAACACGGGAACCGTCATATTTTGTATTACGCAGTCGGGCTTGACATTGCAAAACAGCGAAATTTTCTTAAAAATGTTATCCTCAAGCGGTTCGTCACAGCGAAGGACTATCATATTAGGCATAATTCCCATTCCTCGAAGCTCTTTGACCGAATGCTGAGTCGGTTTTGTTTTATGCTCGTCCGAACCTCGCAAAAACGGCACAAGAGTAACGTGTATGTAAAAAGCGTTTTCCTTGCCCACTTCAAGTCCGACCTGACGGATAGCCTCCAAAAACGGCTGACTTTCGATATCGCCCGTAGTTCCTCCTATTTCGGTAATAACAACATCAGCGTTGCTTTTCTTTCCGACATTATATATAAAATTCTTGATCTCATTTGTAATATGAGGGATAACCTGAACCGTTTCCCCAAGATATTCCCCGCGGCGTTCCTTGTTGAGAACATTCCAGTATACCTTTCCGGTGGTGAGATTTGAATATTTGTTCAGATCTTCGTCAATAAACCTTTCGTAATGACCCAAATCAAGATCCGTTTCCGCTCCGTCCTCGGTGACGTAAACCTCGCCGTGCTGATAAGGACTCATTGTTCCGGGATCAACATTGATGTACGGGTCAAGCTTCTGAGCCGCAACCTTCAGACCTCTTGCTTTCAGGAGCCGACCGAGCGAAGCGGCAGTGATCCCCTTTCCGAGTCCCGAAACAACTCCTCCTGTTACAAAAATATATTTCGTCATTTTCTATCCCTCTCAGAATTCATATTTGTCTATTATCTTTTTAGCCGCATCAATTTTCCTGATACAGTTGTCCATTGCGTCTTTTTCAATAAATTTGTGGGCTTCTTCCTCAGTCAAGCCTTCAAATTCTATCAAATACCCCTTTGCCTTGTTGACAGTTTTCATCTCATGAAGTCTTTTTTCAAGTCTTTGAGCATTTTCTTCAAGTCTGCGTATTTTATTGCTTGTTGCCGATAATAATTTTACGGTCTGATAGAGCGTTGTGCGGTTGAGAGCTTTTGTAAGCGTCAGAACACCGTACTGTTCCATTTTGTAAGAAACCTCTTCATAAAGCTCGGTCTTAACCAGCAGCAAAACGCCTGCTTTTCTTTCCGTCACAATATCTATCGCAAGACGCATACCGAAATCATCTCCGAGAGGAGTGTTGATAATAACAATATCAACATCTGAATTTATCAAAGCACGTTTAGCTTCTCCCGCATTGGCGGCAGAAAGAATAGGGTAAAAATCATTTTTGGGCAGCACCTCTTTAATAAACTCAATAGGTTTGTCCGTTTTTGAAACAATCAAAACACTTTGAAGATCATTTTCATTCGGCACGCATTTTCACCGCCTTTTAAAATTCTGTCTGTTTTTATGATTATATACTTAAAATCTAAAAGATCCGGCATATTAAAGTTTTGATCAATCTTTTTCAAAAGTTTGCAGTTTCCAAAGGCAGAGCCGGTGACGGCAAAGCCTAATCCCTTTAGGGAGTCGCTGACGGAACAAAGCAAAAAAAGATCGACATATTTCCCTCAGCGAAATCAAATAAACTATCGATCAAAATAACTCATAAAATAATACCATTCGGTTAAAATCACAAAAACTGCAAAAAACCCTTCGGCAAATATTTATTAATAAAATCGCTCTTTCGTGCGATAGCCGCCGCCTCCTCCAAAGACGAAGGAAGAACCTCAAGATGTTTTGTGATCTCACGATCGGCCGTATAAAGGTTGAGATCAACGGCATCCGGCAGCTCAAGCCGTCTTTCGATCCCGTCAAGACCTGCATAGATCAGAAGTGTGAACGCTATATAGGGATTTGTCATCGGGTCGGGAGAACGAAGCTCGATTCGTTTATATTCGCCCTCTGCGGCAGGTATTCTTATAAGCTGCGATCTGTTCTGATGTGACCATGTTATATATTTTGGAGCTTTCTTCTCGCCGAGTCTTTTATAAGATTCCTCGCACGGATTCAAAAACGCAGTCATTTCCCTGATATGCTCCATAATACCTGCCATATACATCTTTGAATAATCATTTCCGTCGTTCGATCTCACTGACATATTTATATGCAGACCGTTGCCGCTTTCATTCATCAGGGGCTTGGGTGAAAAATCGGCATACAAACCGTTAACATTCGCTATCGAACGAACAACCGACGTAAACGTTACCGCATTGTCGGCGGTCGTCAGGCAATCGCTGTATTTAAAATCTATTTCATTTTGACCGGGGCCTTCCTCATGATGTGACGACTCGGGAATGATATCCATGTTAAGCAGCGAAAAGCAGATCTCACGTCTGACGTTTTCGCCCTTGTCATCGGGAGCGATATCCATATATCCTGCGCTGTCAAACGGAATTTTAGTAGGCTTGCCGTTTTCGTCACGTTCGAAAAGATAGAACTCAAATTCTGTTCCGAAAAAGCACGAAAGCCCCTTTTTTCTCGCAGCTGCGGCAGCTTTTTTCAAAATGTATCTTCCGTCAAGCTCAAACTGAGAACCGTCGGGGTTGAGAATATCGCAAAACATTCTGACAACTCTTCCCTGCGACGGCCGCCACGGAAGTATTTCGAGAGTCGTCGGGTCGGGACGCAAAAAGAGATCGGAATTAACAACGTCACCAAAGCCCTTAATGCACGAAGCGTCAAACGATATTCCCGTATCAAAAGCTCGCTTAAGTTCCCCCGGCATGATAGAAATATTTTTTTGTGTTCCTTTAACATCAACAAACGCAAGTCTTATAAATTTGACGTCCTCGTCCTCAACGAACGACATTATCTCATCATATTTAGACATTAAAAAACTCCTTTTCGATATAATAGTCCGCATTGATCCGGCTGCGCATAAAACCGCCGTTATTTTACTCAAAAAAGAAAAGCTCATTGTGAAATTGGGGACAGTATCCCCTTCACAATGAACTTCTCTGCTCATTTCCATCTGTTTATAATTTTATAACATAACAGCCGTTTTGTCAAGAGCTTGGGCTATAAATTCCACGGTTTTTGAATGAGTAAACCTGTGTACATGTTTTATTCTGTCGCCTTGGAGCGGCGAGGCAGCTTGGTTAAATTCCAAACTTAGGGACGCTTTCTGCCAAAGCGTCCCTCTTTTCAAAACAGTCCACCGGACTGTTTTGAAAATTCACCCTTGCAAAGGGCTGAATTATGCCTTCGGCGACCAAAGGCGCCGCCTTTGGAAACCGCCAGCTTTTTAAAAAAAGCTGGGCAAAAACTCTAATTGTCCTCTTTCAAGCTTTTTTGTGAAATTTTCAAATTTGCTCATTTATAGTTTAATTAACAAATTCTTAACTCATTCAAAAAATCTGCTATAAATTCCCCGACCGTCCCGGCAAAACTTTTATCACAAACGCATAAAAATGCAATTTTTAAAAAATTTCCTTCAAAATATTAAAATTTCTCACTTTTATCTGAAGGATCATTAAAATCAATGCTGCACTCCGGCTTGTATTCAATTATATCCTGAACATTACACTCCAACTCTCTGCACATTGCCGCCAAAACATACAAATCGACCCTGCTGATATCCCCCTTATAATATCCCTGCACCGTTTCAAATCTGAGTCCGCATTTGACACACAGCTTGTTTTTCGAATAACCCTTTTCTTTCATAACTTTGTCAAGCTTGAAAATAATACCTGAATAATTTGAACTTGGTCTTTTATTCATAATTAACACCTCATAATTGAGGATAACAGCAAAATTTGTTCTTGACATTCTACATTAGAATGTAGTATAATGGTGTCAAACAATAAACAATTAATTAGAATATTTAATTATTCAGACAACACCAAACAAAGAGATTTTTCAAAACATCCTGTTATAAAAATTATTATACCAACCATCTTCTAAACTTATTCAATATATTTTTTGGAATACCCATCCAAAAAAACGTCCCCGTGTTCATAACATAGGGACGTTAGTTTTTTCGTTATTTTATTTATAATTATAAGTCTGAATCGTAGTATTCGGCTGGGCGGTAAGTCTTTTCACCTCATCGCGGCTGAGATCTCTCCATTTTCCCTGCGGGAGCATTCCAAGCTTGACCTGACCGATAGCCGTTCTTTTCAGTCTTGCCACTTCAAGACCAAGCTGTTCGCACATCTTTCTTATCTGACGGTTTCTGCCCTCTCTCAAAATAATTTCGAGAACCACTCTGCCCTCCTGACGGCTCACAACATGAACCTCACACGGAGCTGTTTTTCTTCCGTCGATGACAATTCCCGAACACATCTGTTCAACCTGTTCTTCGCTGATCGACGGCCGCACGGTAACTCTGTAAACCTTATAGACGTGCTTTGCCGGGTGCGTGACTTTATTTGCAAACTCTCCGTCATTTGTCAGCAAAAGAAGCCCCTCCGACTCTCTGTCCAGTCTGCCCACGGGATAAACTCTTGCCGGAACGTCCTTTACCAGATCCGCAACGCATTTTCTTCCCTTTTCGTCGCTCATAGTCGTAACGTAACCTCTGGGCTTATGAAGCATTATGTAGTAATACTTATTTTTAGCGGCAGAGCTTATTCTTTTGCCCTTTACCGTAATTTTATCCTTTTGGGGATCGACCTTGTCGCCAAGCTTAGCCGTTTCGCCGTTAACCTTAACGCTGCCCCGCTCAATAAGCTCCTCGGCTTTTCTCCTCGAAGCAACTCCGCACTGCGCAAGCAGCTTTTGAAGTCTTATTTTTTCCGCCATTTTTCTTCTCCTATTCTTTTAAGATCAGTCACTATCCACAGCTTAAGCATTTTTCCTGTCGCACCCGGAATTTGGCTTTAATTGATATTTGATATCCACTGTCCACAACTTAAGGATTTGTTCCTGTCGACCCAAGGCTTTGGTTCTATTTAATATTTATTGACGTCACCCATACCCC
>CACYDY010000201.1 GCA_902773245.1 uncultured Ruminococcus sp. | reverse complement strand
TCTTTCAACGACCGATGGTTTGGGCGATGCGCCGTAATGACGATAAAGTCCCTCGTAACATTTTCTTTTAAAATACTCAAAATGATCTTCACCGCCCGGCACTTCAAAATGAGGAAGCTTTGTTTTTCCGAATTCGAACTCAACACAGCATTTTTCGGCGATCAGAGCGGTGTTTTCAATAGCCTCGGGGTGATCGGGGAAAAGCGAGAGCATTTCTTCCTCGGTTTTAATATAAAACTCATCGGTGGGAAATTCCATGCGATTGTTATCGTTGACTGTGTGGTTAGTTTGAATGCACATCAGAATATTGTGAGTGTCGGAGTCTTTTTTGTCAATGTAGTGGCAGTCGTTTGTTGCGGCGAGAGGTATTTTCAGATCCCGTGAAATTCTGATCAGAGCATTGTTGACGGTCTGCTGTTCTTTGATTCCGTGATTTTGAAGCTCCAAATAGAAATTACCCGCTCCGAAAAGGCTGTTGTAGTATTCGGCTTTTTTGTAGGCTTCATCAAGATTTCCCGATAAAATCTCACGGGGAATGCGCCCTGCAAGGCAAGCCGAAAGGCATATCAAGCCGTCATGGTATTTTTCGAGAAGCTCCTCGTCGATCCTCGGCTTGCGGTAGAAGCCTTCCGTCCATGCGATGGATACCATTTTTATAAGATTCTGATAGCCTGTCATATTTTTGCAGAGCAGTATCATGTGATAGGGGTTATAGTCGAATTGTGTCGTTTTATCACGCAAGGTTCTTTGCGCAACATAAACCTCACAGCCGATGATGGGTTTGATACCGGCATTTTTAGCTTCTATAAAAAAATCGACGGCTGCGAACATATTTCCGTGATCGGTGACGGCAACGGCGGTCTGACCTTTATCTTTGACGGATTTAACGAGGTCTTTTAAACGGCACGCACCATCGAGAAGGGAATACTCGCTATGGAGATGGAGATGAACAAATGACATAAAATTCGCCTCTTTTTAATAGGAGTTAAAGGGTGTTATAATTAATTATAACATAGGAAAAGATGAGTTTCAACCGAAGTTTAGTAAACGATTTTATACTGAAAATCAAAAAGATTTACCATTTTAAAGTTTCGCAGGGGCTTTTTCAAAGGTTTTCGGGTGTGGGCAGAGCCTTTGAAAGTTTGGTTAAAGCAAAGGCATATGAAGCGGAAATAGAAAGGGCAGCGAAAAATAATAAAAATAAAAATACGAAACCAAAGTTAATACTCAACCATTTAAGAGCGAAGCAAATTGCCCGGCTGAGAGGAAAAAAGCCCGGAGACAGATCCGCCATAAAGCAGCCGGGAGAAAAACTGCAATCATAAAATTATCACTCAAAACAGAAGCTTAACAAATGAACTGCCAACAGCAGACTCGTTAACACACTATAAAAAATTTTTTAATAAATATTCTTACATTTTCACAAATTTCTCTTGTTATTTTTTTGAGTTTGTATTATAATAGATACGATTGGAATATAAAGGAGGACTATTTATGTCACAGAAAACTATTGCAGTATTGACAAGCGGCGGAGATGCGCCGGGCATGAATGCTGCTGTAAGGGCTGTTGTAAGAACAGGTATTTCCAAGGGGATGAAAGTTTACGGAGTGAGTCGTGGGTATAACGGTCTTCTTACCGGTGATGTTGCCGAGCTTAACCTTCGCAGTGTTTCGAATATTATCCACCGTGGCGGTACGGTTTTATATACAGCAAGAAGCGAGGAGTACAACACTCCCGCAGGTGTTAAAAAGGCAGCCGATTTTTGCAGAAAACTCGGTGTTTCGGGTGTTGTTGTAATCGGCGGCGACGGTTCATTCAGAGGAGCAAGAGATCTTACGGGTGAAGGCATTCCGTGCGTCGGAATCCCCGGAACTATCGACAACGATATCGCCTGCAGCGAATATACCGTCGGTTTCGACACCGCTATGAACACGGCGATGGAAATGATCGACAAGATCCGTGATACTGCTCAGTCGCATGACAGATGTTCCGTTGTCGAGGTCATGGGCAGAAGATGCGGCGACATTGCTTTGCAGACCGGTATCGCAGTCGGAGCTGCGTCGATTCTTGTGCCCGAGGTCGATTTTGATCTTGACAAGGACGTTGTGGATCGCATTCTCCTTAACCAGAGAACAGGAAAGAAACACTTTATTATCGTGGTTGCCGAGGGCGTCGGAAAGGTCGACGAGATCGCAAAGTATGTTCAGTCGAAAACCGGCATTGAGTCAAGAGCTACTATTCTCGGTCATGTTCAAAGAGGCGGTTCTCCCACATTGCGTGACAGAGTTGTCGCAAGCGAAATGGGCTTTAAAGCAGTGTCGCTCCTTGAGCAGGGCGTCGGCAACAGAGTGGTTGCTATGAAAAACGGAGTGATCGTTGACTATGATATCACCGAAGCACTCAGCATGAAGAGAGTTTTTGACACTGATCTTTATGAGATCGCTCACACTATTTCTATCTGATCATTCGGTTAATTGTTAGTTTATTTGTAAAATATCGTTTTCGTAAAAGATGTTTTTTTAGAAATACTTATGTGGTTTCTTTAAGAGATTAATTTGTGAGCGGGTTAAGTTATGGCTTTTTGAAAAAATTGTTAACTTTTTTTTAAAAATAGGTATTGCATTTTTTTGAAAGCTGTTGTATAATCTAATTACTGATATTAGTCTACTTTATTTTGGCGTATTTATTTAACTAACAGGAGGAAATAATCTATGAATAAGAAGTTTATCAGTGTAATCATGGCTGCTATTTTGGCTGTTTCTACAGCTGCCGTAAGCGCAAGTGCTGCAGAGGTTGAAGAGGAGCCGTCAAAGAATGCCGGCACTATCAAGTTCGACGCAAGCAAGTGGAACGCAGAGTATGTTAACTTCTATATTTGGGACGAAACTACAGATCCCGATCAGTTCTGCTCCATCGACGGTTGGACAGACGTTAACAAGTGGGGTTCTAAGAAGAAGCTCGGCGGCACAAAGGTTGAGGGTGAGGACAACATTTTCGAGTCTTTTGAGATCGACTTCTCAGGCAGAGAGGATCACGATATTTTCGTAATTTTCCAGTCTGACGTTCAGTCCTTTAACACAGTTCTCAACGAGTCCTGCATCGGTCACACTGCTCATTTGACAGGCAATATCCTTGAGAATCCTGTAGACAGTGAAAAGACAGCAGAAGAAGCTGAGTTCGATAACGGCGTAGGTTCACAGCTCGTTATTACTTCTTCGGGTAAGCTCCAGGGTACAACAGTTACTCCTTCAACAGATCGTCCCGGTAAGGTTGCAGAGTTCGTTCTTACATACCTCGGACAGAAGGAAAAGCTCACTCAGGAAGACATCGTAACAGAGCAGAGCGTTGCTGATGCTATCAATGCATTCGGTACAACTGCCGATGAGGTTTGGGATTCCTATTTGAAGCTCAACGGTCGTGAAGGCTACAACGAAGCAGAAGCTAAGAAGTTCATTAAGCCGACAAGCGCTTCCGATGATACAAGCTCAACTTCCGATGACACAAGCTCAACATCAAGCGATACAAGCTCAACATC
>CACYDY010000200.1 GCA_902773245.1 uncultured Ruminococcus sp. | reverse complement strand
CGCACAGCGTCATTTTTTTGGAGCAATATATTGTTAAGGGCGCTGCCCTTAAAAGCCCGCCAAAGGCTCTGCCTTTGGAAACCGCCAGCTTTTTAAAAAAAGCTGGTCAAAAACTTTAATTGTCCTCCTTCAAACATTTTTGTGCAATTTTCAAAATTACTCATTTATAGGATAAAAAATAATCAAATAAGCGCTTTGCATAATTGAGGTGTCTGCATCATATGATTTACGGAGGAACTGATAAAAAAGCAATGCAAAATAATCAGTTACAGCCTTACGGAAATGAGTAAAAAACAAACAAAGGAGAGTAATTTTATGGAATATCCGATTAAAACCGACGGTATTTTTGTAAGCAAGGTGATTTTTGAAGAAACCAACGAACAGACTGTTGATGCGGATTTTGGATTGCCCGACTATTGTCCCGACATTCAGAAAATACTGAAATGTCAGATCGAGCCGCACATTGACAGCAAGAATATTATCGGTGACAGAATTGAGATCGAAGGTTCAAGCGTAGTAAAGGTGATCTACATAGACGCCATTAAGACTTCCGTTCGCTGCACCGAGCAAAGCTACCCATTCAGCATTACCGCCAATCTGAAGGATACTCCGCAGTTTGCGGTGATTCAGACCGATATCAAGGTCAACTACCTTAACTGCCGGGCGTTGTCACCGAGAAGACTGAATATCCACGGTGCGTTCAATGTTTCAGTAAAGGTTATTGACAAATCGGAGCTTCATACCTGTACCCATATCAAAGGCGATGATATTCAGCAGAAGAAACAGACCTTATACTACTCCTATCTTGAGGGACTTTCACAGCAGCAGTTTTCTATTACCGAAACACTGGAAACAGGACAAAACCGCCCTGCAATACAGGCTGTTATCAGAAGCGATATCAGAGCAGTCTGCACCGAGTGCAAGCCTATCGCCAACAAAATCATGTACAAAGGCGATCTGCTGATAAAGCTCATGTACCTTTCGGATCTTGACAGCGGAAAAGTCGAAACCATGGAGTATACAATACCGTTCAGTCAGGTAATAGATCTGAACGGTGTGAAGGAAGACAGCGAATGTGCCGTCAGAACCGAGATTATGAATTACAGCGTAACTCTGAGAACAGAGATAGGCTTTGACGATCCGCTGCCTGTTTTGTCGGCGAAGCTTTGCGTGACTGCTTTTGCGTTTGAAAAGCGAGATACAATGGTTGTCAGCGACTGCTATTCAACAAAATATTATCTCGACACACAGCGTGAGAGCTACGTTCTCCCGAAGCTTGCCGAAACAGTCAGAGAAAACGTGATCGACAAATCCTCGGTTGAGTTCACAGATTCGGCAATTTCACGTGTGATCGACGTTTGGTGTGAAAAGGGAAACGTTATCTGTGTTTCAAAAGACGAGAAAATGTATCTCAGCGGAAAATACAATGTTTGTGTGCTTGCGGTGGATTCTTCGGAGAATTTTATCTACACCGAACGTACAATGGAATACAGCTATCCGATGCCGAACACAGCGCCGATAGAGAAAATGCAGTTTTTTCTCAACAATGAATGTATATCCATAGGCTTCCGATTCTCTTCCGAAAAGCGAATTGAGGTTCGATGCGAAATGCTGATCACCGGAGAGATCTATGAGATCGGGACTGTTTCCGCCGTGGCGTCTGCAAAAGCCGATTCCGACAAGAAACGAGGAAAAGAGGATTCGACATCGCTGATCTTGTATTATGCGTCAAAGGGGGAAGATGTGTGGAGCATTGCGAGAGAATACTGCACGAGCGTTGAACAGGTAAGAGAAGAGAACGATCTGACCGAGGACTGTCTGATTGGCGACAGAATGCTTATGATTCCTGTCTGAACATCAAAGCGGCTTTCAACGAAGCCGCTTTTTTGTCGTGTAAATTTGAAAAACTTTCAAGGTTGATTTCCGTGTGCTCGCCACTGTTTTTGAACGAGTAAACAATCTGTGAACTTGTTTTATCGTGTCGCCTGGGAGCGGCGAGGAAACATTGTACAAACCGGAACTTAAGGGCATTTTCTGCCAAAATGCCCCTCTTCTTAAAACAGTCCACCGGACTGTTTTAAGAATGCACCCCTAAAAGGGCTGAATCATGCCTTCGGCGACCAAAGGCGCTGCCTTTGGAAACCGCGGGCGCAAGGCGGAAGTGCCCTTGGGGCACCTTTTGAAAAAAGGCTTGAGCGAAAACTTTAATTAACAAATTCTTAACTTATTCAAAAACTGTGGTGTGCCCGCCTAAGTGTATAATTTTTGTGGGCAGCTTCCGAGCGGAAGTTAACTTACCGTTACAAAATGTAAGGCGGCATTACCTGCGGCCGTGTGGCCGCCGCCGCAGGGATAGACATTATCTCCAAAAAATGTTATAATTATTTAAAACAAAAAAATTGGAGTTGAAAATATGTCTGAATGGAAGAAATTAAAACCGCTCTATAAAGGAATGATCCTGATAATTCTATCTGCATTTTTCTTTGCGCTGATGAACATGTTCGTTCATCTTTCGGGGGAATTGCCGTCGGTGCAGAAAAGCTTTTTCAGAAATCTCATGGCGTTTATTTTTGCGGGAGTAATACTGCTTAAAGATAAAAACAAAACAAAAATAACCAAGGACGCATATATACCGCTGCTGCTGAGATCGGCTTTCGGAACGGTGGGGATACTTTGCAATTTTTATGCGCTGGACAGGCTTGATCTGGCGGACGCTTCGATACTAAACAAGATGTCGCCGTTCTTTGCGATAATTTTCAGCATTTTTATTCTCAAGGAAAAAATAAAGCCCCTGCAGCTGATGATAGTTTTCGGCGCGTTGGCAGGGGCAATGTTTGTGGTAAAACCAAGCTTTTCAAACACTCAGACCGTACCGGCTCTGATTGCTCTGACAGGCGGAATGTGCGCAGGCTTTGCATATACAATGGTTCGTGTTATGGGAATAAAAGGAGTAAAGGGTGCGGTGATAGTGTGCTTTTTTTCAGGCTTTTCGTGTCTGGTGACGGCTCCGATTCTCATATTTGATTACACACCGATGTCGGCGGAGCAATTGATAATTCTTATTTTGGCAGGGCTTTCCGCAGCGGGCGGACAGTTTACGATAACCTCGGCATATTGCTATGCACCGGCAAAGGACGTTTCGGTCTACGATTATTCTCAGATAATTTTTGCGGCGGCATTGGGATTTATGGTATTCGGTCAGATTCCCGATCTGCTTAGCTGGATAGGCTATTTCATAATTGTCGCAATGGCTGTTCTGATGTTTGTTTATAATAAAAATGCTTCCAATAAGCAACAAGCCGATGAATCCTGACGTTTTGCAGCATCAGTTTAAAAAGCGACACAAAAAAAGACATCAAACAATAATGAACAAATAAAGGCTTTCGCTTTTTTCAGCGAAAGCCTTAAAAATTGTAAAAATCAATGCTTGTTGGTATGATCGGTATATATGATACTGACAAGAAAAATTATTCCAAAAGCGATATTATATCCTCGGAAGTCATGTTCATAATATCGCCGTCACCGCTGACTGCCGTATCGAGCAGATCTGATTTTTTCTGCTGTAATTCACGTATTCTTTCTTCGATGGTGTTTTTTACGATCAGCTTGTAGATCTGAACGTTATTCTTCTGACCGATTCTGTAGGCTCTGTCGGAGGCTTGATTTTCAGCCGAAAGATTCCACCACGGATCATAGTGGATAACTATATCCGCACCTGTCAGATTCAATCCCGTTCCGCCGGCTTTGAGCGAGATAAGGAAAACGTTGGTGTCATTCTCGTTAAATTCGTTGACAAGTCTTATTCGTTCTTTGGTTTTGGTTTGTCCCGTCAGCATAAACGACGATATACTTTCATCGTTAAGCCGTTTTTCTATTTTGTCAAGCATGGTGGTAAACTGTGAAAACAACAGTATTTTATGCCCCGATTCCACGCAGTTTTTAACAAGCTCTATGCATTGTTCAAGCTTTGCGCTCGAGCCTTCGAAGTTTTCGTAAACGAGCGACGGGTCGCAGCACAGCTGTCTGAGCCGTGTCAGCATGGCGAGAATTTTAATTTTGTCGCTGCTTTCCATGCCCATCAGTTCGCCTCGGATCTGTGCGGCGTTGGCAGCATAAACCTTCTTCTGTTCGCCTTCCATTTCGGCAATAAGCACCGTTTCGGTCTTGTCGGGCAGTTCGGTCAGAACGTCCTTTTTTAAACGTCTTAGTATAAACGGAGATGTCAGTCTTCTGAGAGAGTTGACTGCTTTTGAGTCGTTCTTCTTGACGATAGGTGTTTCAAAGTTTTTCTTGAAATAGCTGTATCCGAACAGATAGCCGGGCATAATAAAATCAAAAATGCTCCACAGCTCTGCGAGAGTATTCTCGACGGGAGTTCCCGTCAGTGCAAAGCGAACAGAGCTTTTTATCGCTTTGACAGCCTTTGCCGATTGAGTGGTGTGGTTTTTGATATTCTGGGCTTCGTCAACAAACTGAACGGTAAAATTCATCGTTTCGTATTTGTCGATATCACGAAGTACGGTCGCATATGAGGTTATCAATACGTCGTAATTATCTATTTCTTCGAAAAGTTTTTTTCTTTCGGCAACACTGCCGTTAAGACAAACCGTTTTGAGTGCGGGTGCAAATTTTTTGATCTCGTTCTCCCAGTTTATTGTGAGCGAGGACGGACAGATAACCAGAAACTGTTCGTGCTTTTGGCTGCTTTCCTTGATACAAAGCATGAGGGCGATCGCCTGAACGGTTTTTCCGAGTCCCATATCGTCCGCCAGTATTCCTCCCAATCTGTAGGTGTAAAGAGTTTTCAGCCAATCAAAGCCGATTTTTTGATAATCTCTCATGACGGCGTCGAGTGACTTTGGAACACTTTGTTCGTCCGAGAAATTAATGGAGTTGTTAAAGCCTTCCGCAAGCTTTTTGAACTCACGGCTTCTTGAAATTCTTGTGGATTCAAGGTCTTTTGCAAGGCTGTTCAAATATATCATTCGATACATCGGAACCGAAATATTATCTTTGAGAAAAGCTTTGTCGTTAATGTTCAGTTCAGTGGTGATTTCGCTCAGTTCCGACATACTGTCGTTAATAAACGAGAATGAACCGTCCTTAAAGCGATGATACTTTTTACCCAAGCGGTACGACTGAAGCATTTCCAAAAGCTCTTTTTTCGAATAGCCGAAAGCGGAAATATCAAGCTCCAGCAGATTTCCCTCGGTTCTGACTCCGACTTTGGGCTGAACCGTGGGTCTTACGTTGAAATTCTTTAATTTATCACTCACAAAAACGACCATGCTTTTGTTAAGACGGGTTATTCCGCTGCTTACAAATTCAAAAATTTTATCCTCGTCGAAAATTACAAAAGGAGCTTCGGAATCGGCAGTGTTCTCGTTTTTTGTGAAATACATCAGAATTTCGCTGTAGATAAAATTCTCGCCCGGAACATCACGCAGAGGATTGTCGAATGAATTGTAAAATGCCGGATAGATCTTGTCGTCATAATTAAATTTAAGGTTTGCGGTGATCTCATCGTCGGAATTTACGTCAACAAAAAGAGAAGCATTCATCTGAGGCGGAAGAATTGTTTCGGGAACATTGTTCATATGAAACGTGACATATTTTTCGAGCGGCTTAATAACGGCGTTATAGAATGAGGGAATATCCTTTTTGCCGATGACTATGCTTTCGTTTTCGTTTAGCGTATTTAGCAGAGTGTTGACCGAGAGTGCAAAATCGAGGTCGGTAACGTACAGCGTCTGCTTATTTTCGGATATAAAATAGCCGTTCATTGAGTGTCCGAGATAAGAAATGGAATCGTCCTTTGTTAATATGATCTTTTGATTAATATTATATTTGAGAGAAAAGTTGATTTTAGGATTTCTATGTTTTATTTGATAGGTATTTTTGTTAATGACAAGCGGTTCGTCATTGTAAAGATCAAGGAAGCTTTCAAGATGATTACCGTAAAGACGAAGCATTTTTCTGTTGTAGATATTGCTGATCTGACTGATACAGATATTTCCGGATAATTGCAGAAGCTTTTTGCTTTTTTCGTCGATTGAGTCATAGGTGTGACAAAATTGGAAATTCTTTCCGTAAGTTTTGATCTCATTTTCGTCAAACGCCGAGATCAGGCTGTAAATGTTGCTGACGGCATAAAGCTTGTCACAGCCGATTTTTAGTTTCATAAAAATCGAATCGTCTTTCAAAACGAGTTCAGGAACGATTTTGGCGTTGTCAAAGGAGCGGCTGCCGGAAGCCCTGTTTGTGTAAGCCGAAATAATGTCCGAAACGACAGGGGAACTCCCCGTGTATATATCGCTGTAATAAATGTTGTCAACGTGAAGCAGAACGGCATAAATGTGCTTGCAGTAGAGTCGCCGTTTGCCGTATGGACAGCTGCAGCTCAAACTGCCTATGAACCCCTCGGAATCAATGTTAATACCTACAGTGTACGGTTTGCTTGTGCTGCCCTGAACCTTTGCTTCGTATTTGTTGTCACCGATTTTTTGAAAGGAAAGTATTTTTTTGTTATCATAATAATCCTGTCCTCTTTCTTTGGTGTGTTCATAAAAATAGTAATCATAGTTATCGATATACATATTATTAATTCTCCGATTTCCCGAATAAAAGATCGTTTTGTGTTATTTTTTTCAAATAAAATGATACCACATTGATCTGCATATTTCAACAATATTATGTAAAAAACAAAAGAGAAGAAAGGTTACAAAAAGATTACAATTGACGCTTTCCGACAAAAACCCTTGAAATAAACGCTTTATTAACATATAATTATTAATATGCACATAAAAAAAGGAGGTCAGGAAATGCCCGGAGATTTGACATATTTAAAAAAAAATGCAGTGAACTATTATGGTGTTTTTTGCAGTGAATTTGACAAGGGCAGTCCCTATGATGACAAGCTTACCGAGGTAAGAAAACAATACTATGAATCGGGTCTGAGAACTCAAAAAAATAAAATAACATCAAGAAAAGATGATGGTATTTACCGATATAATTATACCTTGAATGAGGATACCATTCTGAAATGGAAGGTATTTAACGAAGCTCATATCGTTGAGAAGGTCATAGTTTCAAAAGATGACAACTATCGTGTGGAAATACGCGACAGATTTGGCAAACAATTGAAAAAGTGTATTTATTTCGGAACTTATCACAATTGGATAAAAACAAAATACTTTGTTGAAGGAAAGGTACGTCCCGAGGCAGAGCTTGTTTACTGGGACGAAAAGGGTGTTGCGGTAATACTGAAATATACTTCCGACGGCGACGACAGATACCCCGATGTTTTGTATCCCTGCACCGCAGTCGAGGACAAGGCTTTGTTTCAAAGGATAACCGAAAAATTGGGAGTACCGGACGTTTACACTCTTTGTTCGGGCGGTCTGGTTTACTTTGCGGAAAAAACAATTTCACGTCAGTGGAACAGATATTGTGCAAATCCGAAGCTTCTTGACGAAGCCGATGACATAAAACCGAAGCAGACCAATCTTTCAGACAAGACGACAGTTTTCGATCCTGTCGGCGATATGCCAAAAAAAACCTTCGAACCGAAAAAGAGAATAGACCTCACTCAAACTTATGATGTGATCGTCCCCAATGCAGTTCAGGCGGACAATGTTATTATTCATAAAAATCAAGATGAAAAATCTTCCGGTATCCCTTCACGAAGCATTGGTGATAATAATAACAAAAAGGACGAGAGCATTAAAACAGCAGATGATTCGCCAAAGTCAGAAAATCAAACGAATACACTAAAGCAGAAGCTGCATTCGGACTCTCTTCTTGAATACTCCGAAAACAGCGATCCCGATGAAAAATCTTCGCTTTTTTCACAGCAGGGAATTGATTTTAATAAAAAATTCGACACAATGGAATTTCTCGGCGGCAGCAATGCAAAGGACGTTTTGGAAAAGGACGATATGAATCTGACTTTGAATATAGACCTGGACGAAGAAGACGACGACAATCGAGTTTTGGACAGCAGCGATGCCGTAACCAACGATCCGCCTCAAATATTCAACAGCGATACCCGTGCGTACTCATACAAAAAAGTAAGAGCGTCACACAATAACGAAAACCAAAGCGACAATCCCTTTGCTGAATTTGAAAACGAAGGGGTCATACAGAACAAAACTGCCGAAAAGAAATCGGAAGAAAGCTCTTCTCAAAAATCACCCGATCAACCCGGCAGCAAAAAGAGCATTGATCTGTCAAAGCAGGATCATTCACAAAAACGCTCCGAAAGTTCTCGTCCGAGCTTTGAGTTTGCTTCCGAAAAACAAAGAAGCCCGGGAGAATACAAAGGACTCGGACCCGACAAGATCATCAAGGTTTCGGGCAGGGACAGCTACAGCTATTACGGCGGACTTGACGAAAACGGGAAACGTGACGGACGGGGAAGAACCGCTATGCAGAACGGTCTTACGGCTTATGACGGCGGATATTCCAACGATATGCGAAACGGATTCGGCGTTTATTACTACCGAAACGGAAGTATTTGCTATGTCGGCGACTGGAAAGACAATTTAAGAAACGGTGTGGGTATCTCATTTGAACACTCAAACCGCTCTATGTACGTTGGCGGCTGGGAGAATAACTGCCCGATAGGAATGGGCGCTCAGTTTGATAAAAACGGAAATCTTGCTTTTGCCGGCAGATATGAAAACGGAACACGTGAAGGCGTTGGAATGGTATATAATCCCGAAGACGGAGGAGTTTTTGTATCGCGCTGGGAGAACGACAAGCTTTCCAAAAAAGGAACGGTTTTCGATTCGATGGGAAATCTCATTTACAACGGAAGCTGGAAAAAAGGAACAAAAAACGGAATGGGTACTCAGTATGACAAAAACGGTCTTGTTGTTTATTCCGGAATGTGGAAGGACGGAAAATATAACGGAGAAGGCACACTCAACCTGTCCAACGGCTACAAAATAGCCGGCGAGTTTGTTATGGGCAGAGTAGAGGGCAATGCGGTAGTTACTACCCAAAAGGGCAAAAAGCTCTATGAGGGCGAGTGGAAAAACAACCGCTACAACGGAGAGGGCAAGCTTTACAATCTGAAAAACGGTTCGTGGTGTCAGGGCAGCTTCTCAAACGGAAATCCTGTCGGTGTTCTTTTCGGCTACAGCCGTGACGGCGAGCTTCTGTACGAGGGTGAGTGGAAAAACGGAAAATACCACGGACAGGGCATATGCTACGACAACGGCGAAAAAATATATGAGGGCGAATGGAAAAACGGAATACGAAGCGGTTCCGGCTGCGAGTATAAAGACGGCGGCTGCGTTTATGACGGCAATTATGAAGATAATATGCGAAACGGTTTCGGAACAAGCTATTCCGACGACGGAGAAATCGAGTACAGCGGGCTGTGGAAAAACGATTGTTATGACGGAATAGGTGTTCTTTATATTTCCGGCCAGCCGTGTTATGCGGGAAATTTCTCAAACGGAAAGCCCGAAGGCAGAGTAAATGAGATCCTGAACGGTATCGTTGTTAAGGAATGTATTTTCAAAGACGGAGAATGCGTTTATATGAGAGAGTTTACTGACGACGGATTGACTCTCAAATACGAAGGCCATGTTAAAGACGGACATTACGAGGGCATGGGCTGCGGATTCTCGGCTTACGGAGAAAAGTATTTTGAGGGTATTTTCAAAAAGAACGAACCTTTCAAGAATATGAAGGTGCGATTAAAGCAGCTTGAAAAACTTGTGTACAGCGACGCTGTTTCGGAGTCCGAGTACGGAAAATTTATCAAAGGTCCGAACTATGTTGTGGAGTGGGATTACAAGGGAGGTTCTTATTCGGGACTGCTTGTGAAAGGAAAGCCCTCGGGCAAGGGTACCGTTATTTACAGCGACCACGGCTACACAGGCTCTTTTGAGGACGGAACTGCGTGCGGTATCGGAGTGATTTATGAGTGGGATGGAAGCGAGATAAAGGGCACTTTTGAAAAAACCGAAAGTGAAGACACTCAAAAGATCACTTTCTCAGGCGGCGTTACATACTATCTGAGAAACACATAAGGGGGTGCTTTTTTGGAAATCGCAGAGGATGCAAAAAATGAGATAACCGAGTTTCAAACAACTTTTGAAAAATTTGTCGATGTTGGAATTGAATGGCTCAAGGAGTTTTTACCCAATCTTATCGGCGCGATACTCATTCTGATCGTCGGAATGTGGCTTGCGGGACTTGTTTCAAAGATAGTTTCCAAAGCTATGGAGCGTACCAAGATAGGAACCGAGGTCGTTACTTTTACGCATTCGTTTGTCAAAAATGCCGTCAAGGTGCTTGTTATAATTGCGGTTCTGGGAACATTGGGATTTAACATAGCTTCGCTCATCACAACGCTTGGCGCGGCAACCGTTGCCATCGGACTGGCTCTTCAGGACAGCTTGAAAAACGTAGCAAGCGGCATAACCATTTTGATAAACAAGCCTTTCAAAGTAGGGGATTTTCTCGAAACAGGAGGACTTCAGGGAACGGTAACAAAGATTGATATTTCCAACACACGTCTTTTGACTCTCGACAATAAAGAGATCATAATTCCTAATTCCAATATTTCGGCAAGCAATATTATCAATTATTCATCGCAGGAGAACAGAAGAGTTGATCTGTCATACGGCGTTTCCTACAACACTGATATTGATTTTGCAAAAAAAGTTGTCAAAGAGGTTATTGCAAAGCAGAAACTTATTCTGAAAGACCCCGAACCATTTATTGCCATAGGAAAACACGAGGACAGCAGCATAGAATTGATAGTCAGAGTGTGGTGCAAAACGTCAAACTATTGGAGCGTGTATCACTATATGCAGGAATTTATCAAAAAGTCATTTGACGAAAATAAAATTGAAATTCCGTTCAAACAAATTGATATTCATAATTCATAAGTTTTTGGAAACAATACTTGTGGTGTGATCTTGGCTTAGGAACTGTGAAGAAATAAATTTTTAATTTATGCTTAGGATAATTTGTTCTGAACAAGGCAAATTATCGCAGGAATACCGGCGTACCCCAAGGGTACTTCCTTCGGGCGTATTTCAAGAAAATTTAACGCAGTTCATGGCAAATTAGACAAGCAGAAATGAAAAGTTATTGATGAACAGTTTCTTAGGCTTTGATAAGATCATGTCACAAGTATTTTTAAAACGGAGTGAATAAAATGAAAAAAACAATTGCTGCCGCAGCGTGCCTTATGGCAATCGCCGCAACATTCACGGCTTGTAACACAGAGGACGGACGAGTTGATGATAATTCCACCACATCTGTTACATCACGAGTGAATGAGATTAACAGAAACAACGCAGAAAGCAGAATCGTATCCGACAGAAACAACGGTATTGTCAACTCACGTGACGAATCCGCAGTTAATTCCGAGCGTCGCGCAGAGAGAGATAACATCAACGATGATGTCTACGATAACAACGACAATGAGGGTGTTATCCACGATATCGGCAGCATGGTCGGAGCAGGTGTTGAAGACGTTGCCGACGGTATCGACAACATCGGTTCATCTGTAGCTTCGAACGTAAACGATGCCGTAGACAACGATCCCTATGATTACAACTACGAAAGCGACAATATGTAAATTACAAGCGAAGCACGGACTTGTTCATATTCAGCCCTGTATATTCGAAAAAATGTGCGAAATATGACCCTTGAGTCGGTTTAGCTCTTTCCAAAACAAAACCCGGTCAAAAGCTTTTTTCGGCTTTGACCGGGTGAGATTTTTATAAAGATATTTAATAATAATTTATAAAGCAGCATTCCCTTGCTGTTGCCCTGACTGTGTGACCCAGGGCAACAGCATGAAATAGCATGAAAAAATTGTATATTTTTTACAAAAAACGAGAAAACTATTTTCTTATTAAAAAAATTATCAAGCTTAGATAATCTTTTTAGTGAGAGATTTTCAAGAAAGCAAGAAAACATCACAACTTTTTCGCTAACACTTTCTTACTTTTAGGCTGATAAAAAACAGGCAACTTCTAAAATTGATATTAT
>CACYDY010000199.1 GCA_902773245.1 uncultured Ruminococcus sp. | reverse complement strand
CTTGCGGCTATAGTGGTTTTTATCTTTATAGCGGGAATTGCAGTAATGCTGATTTCGGGACATAATATCAGTAACGGTGTTCATCAAAATGCTGTTCAGGCGTCGCCGACAGGAAATACAAACTCATCGGGCGATTCGCTTGAGGGGATAAACTCAAAAGCAGTTTCTCCGAATGCCTTTGAAGAGGAGAGCAATCTTCCGAACGGTTATCGTTTGGTATCTGTTTTGAATGAGGATATCTGCAAGGGTTCGCTGATTTTGGTTAATTATCAGTATGAGTCGAAAATAGACGGCGAGAACCTGGTAAATCTCTATGAGAATGTTTCCAAGTCTGTCGGAGTCAAAGAGGACAATATGCTTCTCAACAATGCTGTTATAGATCCGCTCAACAGCTTTTTTGACGCATTCAAGGAAGCCAAGGGCAGCACCACTATACTGATATCAAGCTCTTACAGAAGCAAAACCGATCAGACCAAGATCTATAATGATTCGGTCAAGGATACCGGAAAAAAATCGACGGCGTATTACGTTGCGGTTCCCGGATTCAGCGAACATCAGACGGGATACTGCTTTGACACGGCTGCGATCAACTACAGCGGCGAAATGATCGAACTCGACGGTGAGGGCGTTTACAGCTGGCTTTCGGATAACTGTGGTGATTACGGATTTATTCTGAGGTATCCCGACGACAAAACAAACATAACGGGTATCGGCTATGAATCCTGGCATTTTCGGTATGTGGGACTTCCGCATTCGCTGTTTATAAAAAATCACAAGCTTTGTCTTGAAGAGTATATCACGGGAATAAAGGACTACACATTTGAAAAAGGCGGTTTGCTCATTGACGACGGCAAAAAGAACAAGTGGGTAGTTTACTATGTACCGAAGCTTGAAGCGTTCAATAATACTGATATACCCGTTCCTACGGATTCGGCTAAATGCCCGTATACGATCTCAGGCGACAACATAGGCGGTTTTATAGTGACAGTCGATGTTTCAAACGATCCCTCAAATTCGATTTTGAGCAATGCAAGAGTTGATTGGAATTTTAATAATTCACAATTGGTTATCAAAGACTTTGTTGACTACGATCGTGTTTTCGACACCGATGATGAGGAAGAGGAAGACAGTGATTCCGAAAAAACAATAAACAGTGACAACGAAATCGCAAGGGATAACAACGACGATTGGGAATCCGACTCTTTCTGGGACGAAGACGACGAGAGCCGTTTTGAGTATGTAGATTACTACGACGAATACGACGAGGACTACCAAGATCAAGAAAATGAAAACGATCGGGACGATACCGTTTCCGAGATGTCCGAGTGATAGTTTAAAGGATAATCAAAAAGGAGAACAGCCAAGCGCGGTTCTCCTTTATCTCGTTATTGTTTAAGCGTGCCAATTTCCTCCCTTGATCTCAAGACCGTTGTCTGTTCTTGGCGCATCATGCTCGTTTCCCAAATTGCCGGTTAAGTACATTACAACCGAGAGAGCAGCCAAGGGAGCGGTTTCCGCTCTGAGAATACGTCTGCCGAGGGTTGCCGCACAGCCGCCGTTTTTCAGGACCATGTCAACCTCGCTCTTCTCAAATCCGCCCTCGCTTCCGATGAACAGTGAAACAGTATCCTTTACGTCTGCGACTGCATTCCCAAGCGGCACACCGCCCAGCTCGTAGCATATTACCGCAGATGATCCGGCTTCTTCTGCGGCGTCGTTAAATTTCATCATTGGCGCAACAGTCGGAGCGATTGCCCGTCTTGACTGCATGGCAGCCTGCAGAGCAATTTTGTTCCAGCGATCAAGCTTCTTTTTTATCGACTTTTCGTCGGGTCTTGACACACACCTGGCGCTCAGAACGGGAACTATTTTTGACACTCCGAGTTCAACGGATTTTTGGATAATAAAGTCCATTTTGTCACCCTTTGTCAGCGCCTGATAGAGTGTGACTTTTGTTGTCGGCTCGTTTTTGCACGGGTAAGAATTCAAAATTCTCAAATCGGCAAAACCGTTTCCTATGCTTTCGATAATGCAGTCATGCTGTATTTGATGACCGTCGCAAATTGAAAGCTGTTCACCGACTTTCATTCTGAGTGATTTTATAATATGCTGCGCGTCCTCACCTGTGACGGTGTGGATCGGAGTTGTAACTGTTTGTGAAAAAAACCATGCCATGTTGTTTACCTCAAAAGTTATTCAAATCATATTTATCGGGGTTG
Source organism: uncultured Ruminococcus sp. (assembly GCA_902773245.1). Taxonomy (GTDB): domain Bacteria; phylum Bacillota; class Clostridia; order Oscillospirales; family Acutalibacteraceae; genus RUG592. The sequence goes on along the minus strand of CACYDY010000199.1, from coordinate 866 downwards.
TTTTCTTCTATATATTCTAAAATTTCACGCTGTTTGCGTTTTTTAACAAAAGCATTCAGAAGGAAAAATCTTACGTATCTGTTTGCAAAAATAAAAGGAACATTTACCGTGACTGCGATCACACCGACAATAAACCCGAGATACGGAACGTTTGCGGTGACGGCAAACAAAAAGTACAGACAGTTGACCAAGCTGCAAAATTCGCTTCGGCAGGTAACAGTCAGGTAGTTTTTTAATGTGGGAATATCGGCTTCTTCAATGAGCTTTGAATTAATACCCATTCGGTTGTATTTTATCGGAAAAAGCTTGTACCATGAGTCTATATTGAAGTTTTCGGTGTAGAAATTTCCTTTGTTTTCATGTTTTCTTGCCCGAAACGGAAATTTTTTGTAGTCGACGTGTTTTTGTCCGATGTTTTTGGAAAGAATATAGGAAAGAAAGTCCCATAAGCATATTATTAAAATGTTTATAACAACAGCCATTCCCAAGCTAATGCTTTTCAGCAACTTTCTCACACCCTTAATAAATACTTCTACTACAAATATACCAAAATATTGTATATTTTTCAACATCAAAATTGTAACCTTTTGTTGAAACAGAAACCGCAGCAGATGTATACTCGTAAGCGTTAGAATTTAGCACTTTTCTCACTTAAACCGGCAATTCGCTGCGCTGTTGCCTGTTTTGATTTTTAACGAAAGGCATCATTTTAAGAGTTGCTTTGATTTATAGTGTTTTGATTTCGCTGAGGGGAATTTGTCGATATTTTCTGATTTATTCCGTCAGCGACCAAAGGCTCTGCCTTTGGAAACTGCAAGCCTTTGAAAAGGCTTGAGCGAAACTTTAATATGCTAAATCTTTTAGAT
>CACYDY010000198.1 GCA_902773245.1 uncultured Ruminococcus sp. | reverse complement strand
CGGTTTTCGTTCGTTTAATGACTCGGTGTCTTAGCTTGCGATAAAGCGTCGGTGATTGCTTTGTGATAGTTTTCTAATTATTTGCTGATACCAAAAAAGGAGGGTGCCTGATGTCTTGTTTGAGAAAGCGAAAAGGCGGCTATAAAATCGTTTTAATTGCTTTGGCAATGCTAATGATAATGTCATCGTTTTCTTTTTTGACAGCGTATGCCGATACGCAGTACATAGCAACTTGGGACGAATACAAAAGCTCGGGTCAGCCGTCATCAACCTGGAATGATGTTGCCAATGCAATGGATATGGTTTTTAATGCAGCGGTTGAAATTTATGAAAACGGCGGAAGTGATGCCGGAACAAATGCCCACAAGGCAATCAACGCAGGATATTATGGTTATTACGAAACAACGGGTTTTGAACGTGTTGCGATGGGATATATTGCCGGAAGCCGAAAAACAGAGGTCGAGCTTCAGTTCAGCGCCTGCAAATCAGTTGCCAAAAACGGCGGATCGGTTGATGATTTTAAAACGGAAGTTAAAAAGCTTCGGTCTATGATCCACGAAGACGCAAATATTCTTGACGGTGTTTCGGGTGATGAAGAAAGCAGCGGTTCCGATTCCAACGCTTCTTCCGATGAAACGTCATCGACACAAACATCATCTGACAGCAATGCAGTAAATGTCGGAGGCGGCGGAGCAGGGGTAGGAACATTCATAGCCTGCTTCGGAATAATCGTAAGAGAGGGCCTTGAAGCAATTCTCGTTGTGGGTGCTATCATTGCATATCTCGTAAAATCGGGAAATAAAGACAAGCTCAAAGCGGTGTATTTTGGTTGTGTGCTTGCAATTGCCGCAAGCTTCCTGTGTGCTTGGCTTCTTGATCTTCTCAAGCTTGCAAACAGTGCAAATCAGGAGGTTATCGAGGGCATAACAGCTTTGATAGCGGTGCTGGTACTGTTCTATGTCAGCAACTGGATGGTATCAAAAGCAGAGTCCGACGCATGGACAAAATATATCGACGATCAGGTCAAGGTTTCTGCCGAAACAGGCAGCATATTTACTCTCGGTTTTACAGCGTTTTTAGCTGTGTTCAGAGAGGGAGCAGAGGTAATACTTTTCTATCAGCCGCTTCTTGCCGACAAAGACAGTATCAATATGGTATGGGCAGGATTTGGCGTGGGCTGTGTAATTCTTGTATTTGTGTTTATTGCGATCAGATTCTTTAGTGTTAAGCTTCCGATCAGACCGTTCTTCTTGGGAACAAGTATTCTCATGTTTATCATGTCGATTTCGTTCCTTGGTTCGGGTATAAAGGAGCTCATCGAGGGTGATGTGATATCTATGACTTCACCGTCTTGGCTTTCTTCGATAATTCCCACAAACAATTTCTTTGATGTTCTCGGAATTTATCCGTGTTATGAAACGCTTATTCCTCAGCTTATACTTGTGCTTATTACGATTATGATTTTTGTAATGCAAAGCTGGAAAACAAAGTCGAAGAACGAAGCAGGCGTTCTCGCCGTGGTGTTCGGAGGACTGGGAGTTCAGAAATTCTACCTTGGAAAATACGGTCAAGGATTGGTTCGTCTTGCATTCTGTTGGACATTTATTCCGAGTGTTTTAGGTGTTCTCGAGGGCATACACTACCTGACGGAAACACAGCAGCAGTTTGAAGAAGAACTGAAGCCTAAGCCTAAAAAGGTAAAGTCAAAGAAGGAAAATACTAAATCAACCAAAAAGTGATCAAGTCTTTATATTCCGTGAAATCGGATTTATATAAGTAAAATTTTAACAAAATATATAGGAGGAAGATAAAAATGACTAAGAAATTACTTGGTATTGCTCTTGTAGCCGCAATGGCAGTTTCGCTTGTTGGCTGCAACAGCGCTTCAACAAATTCCAACGATTCTGCAGTTGATAATACTTCGGCGGCAGAGTCAACGAAGGCTGAGGTAAAGGAAGACGCAGCAGCTGCTGCTCCCGGTGAGGAAGCAGGTTTTACTGAGATCCCGATTTTTGAAGATCAGGAGGCAGGATTCCTTAACGTATCTGCAGTTTATTTCCAGCCGGTTCCGATGTCAAACGGCAACGAGAACATTGAGGATTTTGACATTCATCTCGAGGCTGACATTTCCGCACTTGAAAACAAGCTCGGATTCGGTGTAGGTGACTGGGTTCCTTATCTTACGGTAGATTATAAAGTAACAAACTCAAAGGGTGATGTTGCTGCTGACGGTACTTTCATGGAGATGAGTGCTTCCGACGGTCCTCACTATGGTGCTAACATTAAGCTTCCGGACGCCGACACATATAACGTAGAGTTCCAGATCCACAGCCCTGAGGAGAACGGTTACTTGCTCCATACCGACGCTGAAACAGGCCCCGGCGGATCATTTGACGATTACTTTAAGGACGGTAACATTAAGGTTACTTTCGAGGGTTGGGAGTACACACCTCAAGAGTGGTAATATCTTGACTTCATAATATATATGCGCTGTGTGAGGTTTTTGCACAGCGCATTGTGTGCGTTTAAGGGAATAGCGAATGATTTGTATAATATGATCAAAAAAATATAAATTACGCTGCATAATTCATGCTTGTTGTTCAACGATCCCTTAATTGCAGCAACAGGAGGCGAATACTATTGTTAAAATATTTTGTTCAAACCACAGAGGATTTATTGCTTATAGCGTTGATAATAGGTTTGATTTTCGGCTATGCGGGCAGTTCGTTTAACAAGACAGGCAAAAACATTGTCAAATACGGTTTTATTGCAGGATTGTTCGGAGCAGGAGTTATGGCGTATTTGAAAAATGCGACAAAACTCATAGACACTTCACTTTGGAATTTAAGAATATTTATCGTATCATTGTCGGCTTTGGTTTTGTTTCTTGTTTTTACTTCAATGCGCAAAAAAATATCAAAAGCGGCTGAAATAGTGTCGTCGATAATGCTTGCATTGATTATGATCGGTTCACTTCTTCATGCCCTTCCCGATGTGCTTGCTTATCCTTATGCAATTTTAATGGTTGAAAAATCCGTACTCTCAACAACCTTTATGTTTAAGTGTATAGGTATCATATTCGGTTTGATTTTAGTATATCTTGTGTCACTGTCAGTAAGTAAGGGGCTTTCAATACTGAACGGAAAAACGGTCATGCTGCTGCTGACCTTTGGACTCAGCATAAATGCCGTAAGACAGATTTTCAATGCAATCAGAATAATGGTAACAAAGCGCATGATAAAATCAAACAGCACATTGTTTTCTCTCATTAAATTTTCTTCCAATCACGATAAGGTTTTTGTATATTCGATAATGGCTGTTTGTATAGTAATACCTATAATTCTGCTGATCAAGAGTTTCAGTGTTAACGAACCTTACAGCAACGCTGCCGAACACAGAAAAATTCGTTTCAAATGGATTGTTACAAGAAGGTGGGCTTGTTTGATAATGGCTTGTTTGGTTCTAAGCGTGCTTAACATGACGGTTATAAAAACTGTCGCAAACAGAGAGGTAGAATTATCTCCCGTAGAGGAAACCGAATACGACAATGAAAATGTTTATGTGACATTTGAACAGGTTGAAGACGGACACCTGCACCGTTTTGCTTATGTTACGAAAGATGACGTTCAGATAAGATTTATAGTTATCAAAAAGCCCAATTCATCATCTTACGGAATAGGACTTGATGCCTGTGACATTTGCGGAGAAACAGGCTATTATGAAAAAGACGGACAAGTTGTCTGCAAGCTTTGCGATGTTGTTATGAATATTAACACCATAGGATTCAAGGGCGGCTGCAACCCAATAGTCATCCCGTATAATATTAATAACGGAAAAATAATCGTACCGATCGACGGACTTTTGGAATACGAAAAGGAATTTAAGTAAGGAGGCGTTTTCATGTTTTTTAGAATGATTCGAGGAACACTTTTTCGTCAGTGGAAAAAAATGCTGATGATAGCTTTTACGATTGCACTTGGCGCTTCACTTGCTACAGCAATGCTCAGTGTTATGCTTGATGTAGGCGATAAGGTAAATCAGGAATTAAAAACGTATGGCGCCAATATTAAAGTAGTTCCAAAGGAGTCGTCTGTTCTCAGCGAGCTTTACGAGGTTCAGGACGGAGAAGCTTCCGGAGCATATTTGAAAGAAGACGAACTTGGAAAAATCAAAACTATATTCTGGGCATTCAATATTGTTGACTTTGCGCCGTTTGTCAATGTAAACGCCGAGCTTGACGACGGTACTCAGGCAGTCGTTGTAGGCAGCTGGTTCAATCATCATATGGAGCTGCCTACAGGCGAACAGCTTGACGCAGGAATAGTAAGCATGAGGAATTGGTGGGATTTGACATCAGGGGCGTGGCTTGACGAGCAGAATCAGACCAACAGTAATTCGGCAATGATAGGTCAGGCGATAGCCGAAAAGCAAGGCCTGTCGGTGGGCGACACTTTTCACGTCAAAGGAAGTGCAGGCGACGAGAATTTTGTGGTAGTCGGTATTTTTGACGCAGGCGGAGAAGAGGACGACGAAATATTTGTTCCGTTGAATGCGGCTCAAGCGCTTTCTGATCTTGACGGCTGCATTGACAGTATTGAAGTTAGCGCTTTGACAACTCCGGACAACGAGCTTGCGGAAAAAGCGGCTAAAGATCCGAGTTCGCTCACAGTAAGCCAATATGAAACATGGTACTGCACGGCATATGTCAGTTCCATTTGTTATCAGATACAAGAGGTTATTACTGATTCTGTGGCATCTCCTGTAAGACAGGTTGCAGACTCCGAGGGAGCGATTCTTGAAAAAACACAGCTTTTGATGGTGCTGATAACTATTTTGAGTTTGATAGGAGCAGCTTTGGGAATTAGTAATCTCGTAACGGCGAGCGTTATGGAACGAAGCAGGGAAATAGGACTTATGAAAGCTATCGGCGCACAGAACAGTTCTGTTTCGGGACTTGTTCTTACGGAAATTTTCATAACTGCGATAGTTGGCGGTGTAGCAGGCTTTTTTGCGGGTTTCGGTTTTGCGCAGATTATCGGTCGCACGGTTTTCGGCTCATCTATTAATATGCGTCCCATGGTGATACCGCTTGTTGCTGTTTTAGTGGTGCTTGTAACACTGTTGGGCAGCATTCCTGCTGTCAGAATGCTGCTAATACTTCGTCCGACCGAAGTATTGCACGGAAGATGATCGGGGGGAAGAATTAATTATGAAAAAAAGAAGAATGTATTTCAGAATGATAACGGCTTCTCTTATGCGAAGGCGTTCGAGAATGCTTGCAGCGCTGTTGTCGATTGCGATAGGGGCGACAGTTCTTTCGGGGCTTGTGACAATTTATTATGATGTGCCGAAACAGCTTGGCGCTCAGTTTAGGAATTACGGAGCCAATATGATACTCACTGCAAATGATGAGAAGATGTCCGCAGCGGAAGTTCGCAAGGGTACCGACTGCATAGATAAAGAAGACCTGGTCGGTGTTGCGCCGTACCGTTATGAAAATGTAAGAATTAACGAATTTCCCGTTGTTGCGGCAGCGACAGATTTGTCGGGTGCGCAGTCGACAAGTCCGTATTGGTCGGTTGACGGAGAGTGGCCGTCAGCAGGAGGAGAACTAATGGTCGGCGCAAATGTTGCCGAAAAGTTCAGACTGAAAACAGGCGGAGATATAACCGTTAATTTCACGCCCGAAGATATTGAAACGGGAGATGAGCCTGTTGCTGACAATTCTTTGAATTTTAAAATTACGGGTATCTTGGATACGGGCGGCTCCGAGGAAGACTATGTATATATGTCGCTTGAAGATCTTGAAGCGCTAACGGGCAGAGCCGGAAATATCAGTATTGCGGAGCTTAGCGTTTCGGCAGATTCGGAACAGCTGGCAGCGTACGCCGAAAAAATCAACAAAACCGTTCCGGCTGTCAGTGCAAGACTTGTCAAGAGAGTAACCGCATCGGAAACTACGGTTCTCACGAAGCTGCAGGCACTTGTTCTGCTTGTTACTATAGTTGTACTTGCTTTGACTATGATATGTGTTGCGACTACCATGACGGCAGTAGTTGCGGAAAGAAGAAAAGAGATAGGTCTGCGCAAAGCAATCGGTGCGTCGGATAAAAGCATTATTCTGGAATTTGTCGGTGAAAGTATGCTTTTGGGATTTCTCGGAGGAGTACTCGGAACGATATTGGGATTTGTTTTTGCACAAGAGGTTAGCGTCAATGTGTTCAACAGTTCGATATCTTTTCGTCCGCTGCTGATTCCGATTACGGTTATTGCTTCTATCGCAGTAACAGCAGTTTCAAGTTTATTGCCGATCAGGAGTGCGACCGAGGTCGATCCGGCACTGGTGCTAAAGGGTGAGTAACGGAGGAATATGTATGAGTTTATTAGAGCTGAAAAATGTTTCAAAAATATATGGTGAACTGCATGCCCTGGATAACGTAAGTTTAAAGGTTGAAAAGGGCGAATGGGTTTCGATAATGGGACCGTCGGGTTCGGGAAAAAGTACAATGATGAATATTATTGGCTGTATGGACAAACCGACAAAAGGAGAGGTTTTGCTTGACGGGGTTGATATTGCAAAACAGAGTTCCAAGAATCTGACAAATATCAGAAGAGATAAGATCGGATTGATATTTCAGCAATTTCATTTGGTAAATTATCTTACTGCACTTGAAAATGTAATGCTGGCTCAGTATTACCACAGCATGCCCGATGAAAAGGAAGCGATGGAAGCGCTTGAAAGAGTAGGACTTGCTGACAGAGCAAAGCATTTGCCAAGTCAGCTTTCGGGTGGTGAACAGCAGCGTGTTTGCATTGCACGTGCGCTTATTAATTATCCCGAAATAATCCTTGCCGATGAACCGACCGGAAATCTGGACGAAGCAAATGAAAAAATTGTTGTTGACTTGTTCCACAAGCTTCACAGTGAAGGCACAACGCTGATTGTTGTCACTCATGACCCAGAGGTTGCGGAAGTAGCTCAGAGAATGGTTGTTCTCAGAAGCGGTAAGCTGTCTAAAGAAGTAGTAAATAAAAACTTCACCGGTCAAATAAAACTGAAAGACTGAATGACATGATTTTATGATACACATATGGAACTTGTATGTGTATCGTAATTGTATTTGGTAATTTAACAGGTTATGTGTATAATTCTAATGGATTGCACCAAGCGGAAGTCAACTTACCGTTACAAAATGAAAGGCGGCATTGCCTGTGGTCGTGTGACCGCCTTAAGCGTATAATTTTAGTAGTCAGCAGATGAGCG
>CACYDY010000197.1 GCA_902773245.1 uncultured Ruminococcus sp. | reverse complement strand
ACAGTTAAGTTTAATTCCAATGGCGGAACGTCGGTCGATGATCAGACTGTTAAGTATAACTCCACTGCATCTGAACCGAATGATCCGTTTAGAAGCGGTTATACATTCCTTGGCTGGTACTACAACGGTCAGTTGTACAATTTCTCGACTGCTGTAAAAGAAGATATCGTTTTGGAAGCAAAGTGGAAATCAACCAATGAATTGATCAAGGGTAATTCAGCTACATTCAACGAAGCTTTGGACTTTAACTTCTTTGCAAAGATCAGCAAGGATTCTTTGGACGGCGCTTATGTTCTCTTTAAGTATGAACACTACGGAATTCCGAAAGAACTCAAGGTAATGGCTGATCCGAACAACATGAGAGGATCTTATTACAGATTTGCTTGTCCGTTGATGTCTTCCGAACTTACTGTTGATGTAACAGCTGAGCTGTATGTGAATGGTTCGACTGAGCCTGTTTCAACATGGACGAGAAATGTTCGTAATTTCTGTATTGCAGGTATGAACGATCCTAATACCCCGGAAGAAGAGAAGAATGTTCTCAGAGCAACATTGAATTATGGCGGTTACTCACAAGAACGCTTCAATCAGAACACTAACTTGGTTATAGCAAATAAAGACTATGAAGATAGTGTTGAAAATGTTACTGTAAAGAGTACAATTACTCAAAATAGACCCTACGAATCGGTTAAGGGACTTGAATATGTCGGTTCGTCAGTTTTCTTGGTAAATGTCCCGTATCTCCGTTATTATTTCCGTATAGTAGATGATTCTGCATCTATATCTGATTTCACATTTACAGTAAACGGTACCGAGTATGTGCCTACATTGGATAGTAGCGGATATTACTATTTCGAAACTGCTCCTGTTTATGCATTTTTGCTTGACCAACCTCAGCGTGTTATTGTAAAGAAAGGCAATGCGAAAGTATTTGATTTCAATAACAGTATCATTAAATGGGCTGAAACTGCAGCAAGTGAAGAGAATGGAAAGGATCAGAATATTGCAAAAGCCCTGTTTGTTTACTATGAAGCAGCCAAAGCTTTTGCTGAGTACAAAAGCAATGGAGGTGAATAAGAATGGCAAAGACAGAGTATAGCTTGATTGAAATGGAAATCGTTGAGTTTGACGCTGAGGATGTTATTACAACTTCTCCAGGAACAGACCCTGTAACTTCTGAAACTACATCAGAATCCGTACCTTCGGTACCGGAGACAGGTATCCACTAATTAATATTACGCTTATTTCCTAAAGCCGAAACGGCAGACAACTTTGGTTGCCTGCCGTTTCGGATATAAAAAATATATTGTGTTTTGCAGCTTAAAAAGCTATGAAAGGGTAGTCAAAATGAAATTGAACAAAAATTTTCTTGTACATCAAACAGGAGATGATACTGTCATTGTTCCCGTAGGCAATGCAGGATTTTCGGGTGTTGTCAAAGGTAATAAAACATTTGGTACACTGTTGGAATTGTTGAAAGAGGATACTACCATAGAAAAAATAATTACAGCTATGACAAAAAAATATGATGCGTCACCTGATAAAATTAAAGAAGACGTAGTCAATACAATAGAACGATTGAAAAAAATCGGTGCAATTGATGAGTGATGCAATTGTAATAACAGCTGCCGATATGCAAAAATTTCTATTGGAAGGATGTTTGTAATAAATGAATCAAACAGAATACCGCCAAGCCGCTGATAGCGTGATCTACCTTGCTGCTTGTGTGGTGAATGGTATACTGCCTGATAAACAAAAAGTGTCTGAGTTTGATCTTCAAAAACTATACAAAGTTGCAAACGATCATTTTATGACTGCTATTGTTTGCCATGCTCTGGAATCTATAGGAATAACGGATCATCAGTTTATACAAGCAAAATTTAAGTCAATTCGAAAGAATTCTGCTATGGAGATCGATAAACAGCAAGTTTTTGAAAAACTCGAACAGGCAAAAATTTGGTATATGCCGCTTAAAGGAAGTGTGATCAAAGACTTGTATCCGTCGATTGGTTTACGTCAGATGTCTGATTTTGATATACTTTTTGATGAAAGATATCCCGAAAAAGTAAAAGAGATCATGGAAGGTCTTGGCTTTACATGCGAAAAATTTGCACAAAGCAATCATGATATTTATTACAAACAGCCGGTCAGCAATTTTGAGATGCACAAAACCTTGTTCAGTGAATTAAAAACTGCTATGTTTGACTACTATCGTGATGTTCATTCTCGTTTGATAAAAGACGAACAAAATGATTATGGTTATCATTTCAGTGATGACGATATGTATCTTTACATAACGGCACATGAATACAAACATTACACTTCACAAGGATCGGGTATAAGATCACTAATGGATTGTTATGTTTATTTGAAATCCAAGAATGATAAGCTTGATTGGAGCTATATAGAAAAGCAAACTAAGTTGCTCGGCTTTGATGATTATGAACGTTCCCGCAGAGAACTTGCGCTAAAAGTATTTTCTCCTGACAACAATTCGCCTTTAACTGACGCGGAGAAGAAAATGCTGTCAGAGCATACCATGTTGGGTGTATATGGAACTTTCGAGAACGGAATAAAAAACCAGTTGAATGGTGGATCTAAAGCATCTTTTTGGCTGCGTAGCATATTTATTCCATATCATGTAATGACCAAGTCTGTGCCTTTTACGGAAAAGAGTATTCTGTTGTATCCTTTGGGACTTTTTTGGCGTTGTTTTCGTGTACTATTCACACGAAGAAAAACTCTTTATTATACAATAAAAGCAGTAAATAAGTATGGCAAGTAAATTTTATAATATGTTAACGACAGAGTCACAACAGTTAGTCTAATAAAACAGAACCACTCGCTTAGCGGGCGGTTCTGTTTGCATAATAAAGAATATAGATGAACAGATGAAAAAGTGTCCGGAGGACAGTGTGTATTGTACTTGTAATCTATAATCTATAATCGAACAACAAAGCTAAACCCCCGATGCATAAGCAACGAGGGCTTTATTGGCTGGGGAATAGGGATTCGAACCCCAACAAACAGAGTCAGAGTCTGTCGTGCTACCGTTACACAATTCCCCAACGACAGTTAATATTATATCAGGTTTTTTTGAAAATGTCAATACTCTTTTTAAATTTTTATTTGTGCTATTATTAATAAATAAGGATCCTATAGCTTTTATATAGATTGTTTGTCATTGTTGAGTTTGACTGTTTCATGTTGCCGGACAGCGCTTTTAAAGTCGAATGATAAACTGATACAAAAAAAATCAGAAGACGGAGAAAAATATGTCAGAAACAAAAACTGTAAAAACGGAAAAAAAGGTAGAATATTTAGAGCTTATTTATGATTTGATTTTTGTATACATGATAGGCAGAAATAATACACTTATTCATGTTATTGAAAACGGATTTGTTGCGCCTTCTGCATTCATAGCGTATGTGTTGTGTACGCTGGCTATCATTCAGATATGGAATTTTACCACCTTTTATATCAATATGTTTGGACGCAACGGTATAAGAGAGCATATATTCTTGTTTATAAATATGTATTTACTGTATTTTGTAGGGCAGAGTACACGAATTGATTGGCAGGCTTTTCAAACTCAGTATCACGCAGCGTGGGGATTAACTCTCGTAAATATAGGTATACAATATTTTATTGAGCTTCGTAATCACAAAAACAATAAAAGTAATAAAGACATTATTAAACGAATGAGTCTAACATTGTTCGTTGAATCAGCTTTTGTTTTTGCGGCTGCAATTCCGATCCCGATCCTCGGCACAAGTCTTTCTGCTGCGGCAATAATAATCGGAATCGTTTTAACGGCTGTTTCCAGAAACAAAAGCTCAGGCGGACAGACTGATTTTATGCATTTAACTGAACGAGCAATGCTTTTTGTGGTTTTTACATTTGGTGAAATGATAATTGCTGTAGCTTCATATTTTACAAGATAGGGCAAGTTTGAATTTGGTACGTTGTATTTTTCTCTGATGGCATTTTTGATTGTAGTCGGAATGTTTTTAAGCTACGAAATGATTTACGACCATCTTATTGACAGAGAAGGCATGTATGACGGAATGCCATACATGGCAATTCATATTTTTATCATCTTTTTTATGAACAATATTACCGCTTCACTTGAGTTTATGCGTGAAGAAGACGTATCGATCATGCCGAAGATCCTTTTCATAACTATTTCAATAGTTGCATATTTTACATTTCTTTTTTCTCTCAAGGGTTATATAAAAGCGTGTGATAAGCTTTCAAAAAAGATGGTT
>CACYDY010000196.1 GCA_902773245.1 uncultured Ruminococcus sp. | reverse complement strand
TGACAAGCAGCTCTTGCTGAAAACTGATTATGTATTGCTGCTTACATTTTTCTGTTTCTTTGTTTTTTCGTCTTCCATAGCGTCTAATCCTGAAATTTCTGCTTTCCTTAAAAACAACGTAGCAGGTCACGAATACGTTTGGAGTATACTGTTAAGTCAGGTTATATCAAATGTTCCGGCTTCAATAGTGCTGTATCCTTTTGCTGTCAATAAAGGCGCGTTGCTTTACGGACTTGATTCCGCCGGACTTTGTACGCTAATCGGATCGCTTGCATCGGTTATCAATTATAGATTGTATGTCAAAGAATATCCAAACAACGGAAAGAAGTTTATTATCGTATTTACACTTATCAGCATGGCATTCTTTGCAATTGTAGCAGTACCCGGATATCTTATAAGCCTAAAACCTTTATAATTAAAAAATTTTTTTATGTTCGTGTTGAGATATTTATTATTCTTTCATAGAATATTATCAATCGTATTAAAAATATTGCATTATATAGCAAATGATGATAAACTATACTTATCAGAAAGCAATGATAGTTGGAGATGAAATAATGCGAGAAAGACTCTTTCAAATAATTGAAGTAGATACAGAAGACAATGCGTTAAGCACTATTTATGATACGGTGATGATGATAACAATCTTCATCAGTATAGTGCCGCTTGCGTTTAAAGATACGAATAAAGTTTTTAATGCAATTGATTATATTACTACCGGTATTTTTATTGCGGATTATTTGTTTCGTTTAATAACGGCTGATCTAAAGCTGAAAATAAAATCACCTGCTGCGTTTTTTGTTTATCCGTTTACACCTATGGCTATAATAGACCTCATGGTAATACTGTCATCATTTACAGTGATTGGAAGCGGAGTCAAGCTGCTTAAAATACTGCGGCTTCTGAGGACTTTCAGAGTATTGAGAGCATTTAAGTTCCTGAGATATTCAAAAAGTATTGCTATTATCATCATGGTGTTAAAAAAGGAGAGCCAGGCGTTGACGGCTGTTGCAACTTTGGCAATAGCGTATATACTTATCTCGGCGCTTGTTATTTTTAATATTGAGCCGGACTCGTTTAACACCTTTTTCGATGCTGTGTATTGGGCGACGGTTTCGCTGACGACGGTCGGATATGGTGATATCTACCCGACAACCACGCTCGGAAGAATGGTAACAATGATTTCGTCAGTTTTTGGAATTGCAATAATTGCACTTCCGTCCGGTATTATTACCGGTGGATATTTAAACGAGATAAATAAAGGTAATCATTCCGATTAAGAAGTATAACTGCATAAATTATTTATGAGTGGTGGTAAATGTTCTTAATAACTTTATAATTATTAAAAACTATGCTCTCCCGATTTTTCTCTTTAGGTAGAATCGGGAGTTTGAATTGGAATAACTTGATTTTTGTGATAAACCAGCTCGATTTTATCAGAATTTCGTGATACGATAATTATATCAAAATCGGGAGATGATTAGATGGAGCTGCTTAAATGAAAGTGTGATATAATGAATACATATCGAAATACCGCAGTATTTTTGATGGCGAATGTGTGGTTATCGAACTACAGGGTGCATATTGCGGCAATGTAAAATACTTTGTAGATAAGGGCTATATGACTGAGTATGCGGTTGTTGCCAAACCGAACAAAGACAATAAAGAAGACTGATCCCATTATTTTCAAAAAGCTGACTGCGAAGAATATCTGGCATATTTTTGATGTTTGTTATGAAAAGCTCAGGAGCTATTACGGAAGGATCATGAAATGAGTCCTTGGAAAATTATATAATGTGAGGTGGATACCATGACAGAACTTGAAAAGATCGAATACACAAAATCATTTATAGACAAACTGGCAAACGGAATAAATCCTCTGAACGATATGCCCGTACCGGAGGGCGAATTGCTGAATAACGTTCGAATTTCGAGATGTATGTTTTATGTGTCGGATATTCTGCGGCAGGTGATCGAAAACGGCGGCATAAAGCCGCAGAAAAAGGTGAAAAAATTACCCTTTGAAATAATGCCCGAGCAGCTTGAAATGTTTACATATTCAGATACACCGATACCGCTCAGCGAAATAGCGACAAGACTTAAAGCATTGATTGATGCAGAGAATATGCAGTCGCTGACATATAAAGACTTTGCCGCTTGGCTTATTGATATAGGCATGCTTAAAGAAATTGAAAATAGTGAAGGCAAAAAGAAAAAATATCCCACCGAAATGGGTGAAAGCCTTGGTATATCGACAGAAACACGGCAAGGCATGTATGGCGAACATATTGTTGTAGTGTACAATCGAGAGGCGCAGCAGTTTGTGATCGACAATCTGCCTTCTGTCATTGCTATGAAAAATAAATAAAACGGGGTGCTTCTGCTGTGAAAAATTCCGTTGTCTTTTTTGATACCGAAGTGGGTGTGAATGATAATAAAATACATGATGTAGGCGCAGTAAAAGACGGCGCAGTGTTTCACTCAGCGTCTGTCAGAGAGTTCTGCAGCTTTGTTGACGGCGCTCAGTACCTTTGCGGTCACAATATCATTCATCACGATCTGGAGTTTATGCTCAAAGACTTTGATTTCAATATTGATTATAAGGCTATTGATACGCTGTATCTGTCGCCGCTGCTGTTTCCGAAACGACCGTATCATACACTATTGAAAGATGATAAGCTGCAAAACGATCAGCTCAATAATCCGGTGAACGACAGTATTAAAGCAAGCGTCCTTTTTTATGACGAGTGCAATGCGTTTGCCGCTCTTGACGACGATTTAAAAAATATTCTCTGCTGCCTGCTGTCTGATGTTCGTGAGTTTGAGGGCTTTTTTAAATATGCGGGCTGCGGTGCAAAGAATACCGATCTGACTGCGCTGATAAAGAATTATTTCAAAGGGCGGATCTGTGCGAATGCCGATATAAATACGATCGCTGTTTCCACACCGGTAGAGTTTGCGTATGCCCTTTCGCTCATAAACACAAACGACAGTCACTCGATAACACCTCCGTGGCTGACGAAGAACTTCCCGAAAATCGAAAATGTCGTCAAGGCACTTTGCAATACGCCTTGTGAAGAAAAGTGTCCGTACTGCCGTTCACGGCTTGACGTTCACAGGTCATTAAAAGCCTTTTTCGGTTACGATGAATTTCGTACATATAACGGCGAGCCGTTACAGGAGAGAGCGGCAAAAGCGGCGGTTGACGGAAAATCGCTGCTTGCAGTATTTCCGACGGGCGGCGGTAAATCCATCACCTTTCAGCTTCCGGCGCTTATGGCAGGAAATTCGGCGCACGCACTGACGATCGTTATTTCTCCGCTTCAATCACTGATGAAGGATCAGGTAGATAATCTGCACGAGCATGGGATAATTGAAGCTGTCACGATAAACGGACTGCTTGATCCTATCGAGCGTGCAAATTCGATTGAGCAGACAGCAAACGGTTCGGCAATGCTTTTATACATCTCGCCCGAACAGCTCCGTTCGAAAACGATCGAAAAGCTGCTGCTGTCAAGAAATATCGCGCGATTTGTCATTGACGAAGCGCATTGTTTCTCTGCGTGGGGTCAGGATTTCCGTGTTGACTATCTTTACATCGGCGACTTTATCAGGGAGCTGCAAAGGAAAAAGAGGCTGCAAGCTCCGATACCCGTTTCGTGTTTTACGGCAACTGCAAAGCAGAAGGTCATTTCCGATATCTGTGAATATTTTAAGCGTAAGCTTGATCTGAATTTGGAGCTGTACGCATCAACTGCGGCGAGAGAAAATCTTCATTATACCGTGTTGTATAAGGAAACGGACGAGGAAAAATACACTGCGCTGCGGCAGCTTATCGAGGCGAAAAACTGTCCGACGATCGTGTATGTGTCCAGGACAAAGCGCACCCATCAGCTTGCCGGAAAGCTCACAAGCGACGGTTTCCCGGCAAAGCCGTTCAATGGCAAAATGGACGCAAATGAGAAGATAGCCAATCAGGAAGCGTTCATCAGAAACGAGATCAAGGTGATCGTTGCGACCTCGGCATTCGGAATGGGCGTTGACAAAAAGGACGTAAAGCTCGTAGTTCATTACGATATTTCCGATTCGCTTGAAAATTATGTTCAGGAGGCGGGGCGTGCCGGGCGTGACCCGAATATGCAGGCAGACTGTTACGTTTTGTACAACGACAGCGACCTCGACAAGCATTTTATACTGCTCAATCAGTCAAAGCTGAGTATCAGTGAGATACAGCAGGTTTGGCGTGCGATAAAGACATTAACGAAATTCCGCCCTACTGTTTGCTGCTCCGCTCTTGAAATTGCCCGTGCAGCAGGCTGGGACGAGCAGATAGACGATATAGAAACGCGGGTAAGAACGGCTATATCTGCACTGGAAACCGCCGGATACATCAAGAGAGGACAGAATGTTCCGCATATTTATGCGACGAGTATTCTTGCAAGGAATATGACTGAAGCGGCGGCAAGCATTGAGCGCTCATCACTTTTCTCGGATAAAGACAAACAAACGGCAAAACGTATTATAAGCTCTCTTATCTCAAAGCGCAGCATCGCAAAGGCGGGCAACGATGAAGCCGAATCGAGAGTTGATTACCTCGCCGATATTCTCGGATTTACTAAACAAGAGGTAATAAATTCTATCAATATGATGCGGCAGGAGAGAATATTGGAGGACTCCATGGATATGTCGGCATTCATTTATGCTTCCGACACGGAGAATAAATCGACGCTGCTGTTCAACCGCTTTGTAAAGCTCGAATCATTTATCCTGTCGCAGATCTCCGAAAACGGCGATGTTTTTAATCTCAAAGAGCTTAACGAGGCAGCGCACGCAAATGGTATCCCGACATCTAATATAAAAAATATTCGCACGATTTTGTATTATTTAACGATCAAGAATTACATACTAAAGCCTGAAATGAAGGGAAACAATACGCTCGGTATCACGCCTGCCCTTGAGCATGATAAACTTTTAGACAAATTTAACCGCAGGGTAGATATCTGTCGGTTCGTTTTGAAACGGCTTTACGAGCTTGCGGGAAAGCGTGAGAGCGGCAAGGATAAGGCTCCCGTCGAGTTTTCGCTCGTGGGGATTTATTACGACTATAAGGGCGATGTTCGGCAAGATGACAATAAATCTGCCGTTTCGCTTGCGAACGTTGAGGACGCTTTGCTGTACCTGTCAAAAATAGGCGCGCTGCGGCTTGAAGGCGGTTTCCTCGTTTCGTATAACGGCATGGAAATAAAGCGGCTTGTCACCGACAACAAGATCCGCTACAAGGTGGAGGACTATCGTTTTCTGGACGAGTTTTATAAGCAGAAGATCAGACAGATACATATAGTCGGGGAGTACGCAAACCTTATGGTGCGTGATTACAACGCCGCTTTGCAGTTCGTACAGGATTATTTTCAGATGGATTTCCGCAAGTTTATCAATCAGTATTTTAAGGGCGACAGGGCGAAGGAGATTGCGAGAAATATAACACCCGGCAAATATAACGAGCTGTTCAATTCGCTTTCCGACACGCAGTCAGATATCGTAAACGACGGAGATTCAAAATATATCGTTGTGGCGGCAGGACCGGGCAGCGGCAAAACGAGAGTGCTTGTTCACAAGCTTGCGGCGCTTTTGCTAATGGAGGATGTAAAGCATGAGCAGCTTTTGATGCTGACGTTTTCACGAGCAGCGGCAACGGAATTTAAAAAGCGGCTTATCGCACTGATCGGAAACGCAGCAAATTTTGTGGAGATCAAGACGTTTCACTCCTACTGCTTTGATCTTCTCGGGAAGATCGGTACTCTTGAAGGATCGCAGAACGTCGTAAAAAACGCCGCCGCTATGATATATAACGGCGAAGTCGAGCAGGGACGCATCACGAAAAGCGTGCTTGTGATAGATGAGGCGCAGGATATGGACGAAAATGAATTCAACCTTGTCCGTGCGATTATGATAAAAAACGACGATATGAGAATTATTGCGGTCGGCGACGACGACCAGAATATCTATGAGTTTCGAGGTTCCGATTCAAAGTATATGCGTATACTCATGGACGAATACGGCGCGGTGAAATACGAGATGACGGAAAATTACCGCAGCGCAGGTGCGGTCGTTGAGTTGTCTAATGAGTTCGCAAAGACGATCAAACATCGTATGAAGGCTGCTCCCATCAAAGCGGTAACGGACGAAAAGGGAGAAGTCATTATTACTCACCATCAATGCAGAAATATGTCAGAGCCGCTTGTGAACGAGCTGATAAATACCCGAAGCGGTAAGACCTGTGTGCTGACAAACACAAACGACGAAGCGCTGCAAATCGTTGGTATGCTCATTGATAAGGGCGTTCGTGCGAAGCTTATACAGTCGGTAGACAGATTTCGCCTGTACAACCTCGCCGAGGTACGTTTCCTGATAAAAACTCTCGAAAAGGGACTAAACAGCCCTGTAATTTCCGACGAGCTTTGGGAAAACGCAAGGCAGAGAATAAAGTGCGTTTATGCTCAAAGCGCCTGCATGGAAAATATTCTGAATCTCATGAGCGATTTTGAAGCTGTGAATAAAACAAAGTATTACTCCGATTTTACGCAGTTTGTTATGGAGTCGAATTATGAGGATTTTTATACCGATAACCTTGAAGAAGTTTACGTTTCGACGATACATAAATCAAAGGGGCGTGAGTTCGACAGCGTGTATATGCTTTTAAGCGGCAGTCGAGGTGAGAACGACGAGGAGCGCCGCAAGCTGTATGTCGGTATGACGAGGGCGAAGAAAAAACTGTATATTCACACAAATACCGATTTGTTCAATAATTGTCAGCTGCCCGCTGTTTTGAGGCAGAAAGACACAAATCAGTATCACGAGCCGAAAAAGCTCTCCTTGCAGCTGAACTATAAAGATGTTTATCTTGATTATTTTAAGGATAAAAAGCAGCTTTTGTTTTCGCTTAAAAGCGGTCAGACGCTGTTAGTCGAAACTCCTTATCTTTGTGCAGTGATACGAGGAAGGAGAGAGCGAGTTGCGAGATTCTCAAAGTCGTTTATGGAACGGCTCACCGACCTGCGGAAGAAAGGGTACGAGCCGTGCGGCGCACACGTTCGGTTTATTGCAGCATGGAAGGGCGAGCAGGACGAAAGCGAAACGGCGGTGCTTCTTGCGGATATGGAGTTGAAAAGGACTAATACCGTTTCTTGACTAACCCGTAGACAAATTTTCGGCATTAAATTCGGCATCTCATCGTCAGCCCGCTTTCGGTGGCTTCCCTTGACTTGCGCATTGTTCTGCATGGACTGATAGATTTGTGTGCAGCGGATTTTTTCCTTATTTATGCCCCTCGGTGGATTACAAGACGAGCTTGACTAAATCCTCGGGAGAAAAACTCAGCGGTATTGGATATCATATTATCGGCGCGGATAAAACCTGTGATTCTCAGAGAAATATTAACGGGAGCAAGAAAAGGCTTGCTCCCGTTTTTGCATTACAGTCTATTATTATCTTTAATATCCCGAAACATTCTCACCGCCGCATTGTAATACCGTTTTTCACATTCGCTATCGCCAAGACCGTGATGAAGGGAGCGTAAGACTGTTTCTGCTGAATTTTTGATAGCATACTACAAATAAGAGTATAATTGCCGGTACGAGAACGAACGAAGTGGACAAAGGATCATAATAGAGTGCTTTTGATGGGTCTAACATATTTACATAGACATAGACATTGTCACCAACCGTCTTCGTGGCTTTGCATTTTACGGTCATGGTATATTTCTTACTATTATATGTATATGCTATCTTAACTTTTGATTTCGATGTACCCTCGGGAAAAGTATAATGATGAAAGATAAACTCTCTTTCAATTATTTCACCTTCTACTCTGTCGAGAAATAAAGCTTTTCCGTGAGTTATCTTTGCAAGAGTTCCTAATACAACAATAACACATATTATTGCAATTGAAACAATTTTCAGTGCGTTACCGATTGACTCAATAATAGAGAATCTGTTCTTTTTTATGTTTTGCATGGATTGGTAATTTGCGTGCGAACCGTGGTTCGTTGAGAAATCATACTCTGACCTCGATGAATCCGACCGAATGTGTTCGCCGGCTGGATAATTCTTGGAGTAAAAATCGTTATTCTGCATTTTTATATTTCTCCATAAAGGATTTATTTCACTGTATTTACATTCCGGAAATCTTTTGAGAGTTGTGTAACCGTTGAATAAGTCACTCTATTAGGGATGATACTACACAGAAAAAAAGGTATAGAAGGTTTTGTGAATACCGTCCGTGGTATAAACACTATCATTATCATCAAATTTCTTTCTGATCTTATTATATCAATTTAAAAGTAACAACACAAGTATATTATTACAAACTATTAATGAGCAAATTTTTAAATTGCATAAAATATTTACAATTGAACGGATGTGAAAATTATTTAGGTTTTGCTCGTTATAAAAGATGAAAACAAGATCTTAACAATTATTCTATACTTTTGATTGCTTTCACAATTTTTATATATTTTTTACATAAGTATTTATTTTAAAATTAATTAATTGTTGAAAAAGCAGATTACAATGCTGAAATTTACGGTTACGATGGTGTAACCTTTGTTTACTTTTATCTATTGTTGGGTTAAACTATAATCAACATTGAGTACATTTTACTTAATATTTTTGCGGTTGCCGTGTTTTTTCGAGTGCGGATAAGTTTTTCGGTTTTTTTTGGATCAAAAAAGGTATTTTCATTTTTTGGGGCTTCGTCAAAAATCGGCAAGGGTGAGATGTTTTTATGCTTATCAACTCGTATATTACGGCAAAAAAACTATAATAAAGGAGTTATGACAATGAAGAAAAAGGTTTGTTGAAAATTTTGATCGTCGCTCTTGCGGCGGCAAGCATTGCGAGCTTTTCGGTCATGCCGGCTTTTGCGGCTCCGGCTGCACCGTCCAATGTTTGGAACTTTGATGACACAGCCATAACTACAGTACCTTCTGCTTTTCGTGGAACTATTACTGCAAGTAATATTACCGCTGAAGATGGTCTAACGGTTGCTGCCTATCAGCTCGTAGACGGAAAGTACCAAGCTTATGGTGCTGAAACAAAATTAATAGGTTATGCAGCAAACACAGGCGTTACAATAAGTAATCTGGAAGAGCCTACTGCATCAGAAATAGCAGATGTTGCAGCTAAAGTGAACGCACAACAATTGATCTTGCCTAATGTGAAAATGAGCTTGGACAGCGGCAATTATACCGCACAGGTTGAACCCGGTTTGTATCTTATATTGGTAACCGGTTCAAACACAAAGATCTACAATCCCGCTATTGTGGCTCTTAATGTTAATGATACTGCAACAGGAAAGTCAGCTACAAATCCTTCGGTTAGTTTTAACGATTACTTTGATTACCCGTCTAATGCTTATTTGAAGTCACAGGCTGAGCCTACGATCAGCAAGACCGTTGTCGGCAGTTCAGAAAACAATCAGGGTGACACAGTGGCGTATGGAGATTCCGTTAGTTTTAAAATTGAAAGTAAGATTCCGTCTTACTCGGAGCTGTACAAAGATGACAGCCTTGTTTTTGACATCACCGATACAATGGCAAGCGCATTTGAGGGTGTGACAAGCCTTGCGGTAAAGGTTGGTACTACTACGAATGTTCCGGCTACAAGCGGCGCTGATAAAACTTATACAGTGACATATTACACTGATTCAACGTTGACTGAAGTTGCTGCTGCCGATAAAGCTAAAGCCTTCAAGATCAGCTTTGATAAGTCTTACATCAGAGATAACGGCAATTTAGGTGTTGAAGTAACTTATTCCACAACATTTAAGGGCGATGGAAACGTGAACTTTGCCGAGAATAAGAACAGTGTAAGCTTGAAGTATACCAATAGTCCCGAAGTGGATACCCATGGCGATCCTGTAGATCCGGGCGAAACAAAGGATAACACCTACCACTACACGTTCGGTATCAATGCGAATATCGACGGTCAAGATGAAACTCAACCAAATCCCGGCGACGCAACATTTACACCTATCATCAAAAAGGTTGAAAAAGACGGAGAAGTAACTGACCCTGATACCGGCGTAACTACCACTACATATAAGGCTCTTGCAGGTGCAAAATTTGGATTGTTTACAGACAGCAGCACTACCACTCTAATAAAAGATAGTACATCGGATGATAAAGGTAATATACAGTTCCTCGGACTTGACGAGGGTACATATTATCTTAAAGAGTTGGAAGCTCCCGGCGGTTATTCTCTCAGCGATAATATTTACAAGATCGTTATTGCCGCAAGTTTAAATGCTACTACGGGTGTTTTGGAATCTTATTCGATTACTACCTATGATGTTACAAATGCGGACGATAAGGCAACCGATATAACAAATCAGATCGGTACTGCATCTTTTACAAATACAGGTACAATAAGTGCCACTGACGGTTCTGTAACAAATGCAATTGCTCCCTCGACTATTACCACTGCCGAGATTTTGAACACCAAGCTCGCTTCGCTTCCGGCAACAGGCGGTGCAGGCACGATCGCTATCACTGTGGGCGCTTCGCTTGGTATGGCTGCATTCCTCACCGTTCACGTTGTGAATAAGAAGAAGCAAAAAGAAAACGATTGATTGTTTAGGTAAAATGATCAGTAATTTGAAACAACATTAAAAAGAGGTATAAATAATACAACTTTATTTTCACCTCATGATATTTGAATTGAGATGAAAGCCGGCAGTATTGATTTGCTGTCGGCTTTTGTTTTAGAGGTAGTATATGGTAAACCCAAAAAGAAAGAAAAGATTAAACAGAATAATTTCTATCGTATCCCTGATCGGATTTGTTGTATGTACAGGTATTCTGATCTATCCTGTTGTAAGCGACAGGTGGAACAGATACAGAGATAAACAGCTGATTTCCGAGTATATCGAAACAGTGGCTCAGGGAGATCCGAACGAACATGAAGAAGAATTGAAAAAAGCCAGGGAATATAATAAATTCCTGTATTCACAAGGCAGAAATATAGTAACCGATGCAGAGTATGAGCCCGACGCTTATTACGAAACTTTGCTGAATGTAACGGGCAACGGGATAATGTGCTATATTGAGATCCCCAAGATCGACGTAGTAGAACCGATCTACCACTATTCAACCGAGGTTTCGCTTGGCGAGGGTGTCGGCCATATCCACGGAAGTTCTCTTCCGACAGGCGATCTCAACACTCATTCAGTCCTTACCGGACACAGAGGATTGCCGAATCAGAAGTTTTTTTCCGATTTGGATAAAGTAGGCATAGGAGATCATTTTTACATTCATATTTTTAATGAAACTCTTGCATATGAGGTTGTTGATATAAATATTATAGTTCCCACCGATGTTGACTCTCTTATGATAGAAAAAGGCAGGGACTTGATGACGCTTGTAACGTGTGAGCCGTATGGAGTTAATACTCACAGACTGCTTGTTACAGGCGAAAGAATAGAATTTGACCAAAGCAGCGTAAAAGACGGATATGTAACTACAGACGAACATCAAACAATCATAGACCCGGCAGTGTGGGTATTTATCGGATTTATGATCTTTATCATAACTCTTGTTGTGTCTTCGGTGATCCGAAACGTAAGGAGATCACGCAAAAAAGAATGACAACGAAACGGGAAAGGAAAATGGAATGGAGATGAAAAAAATTTTGCAATACTAACATCGATCATATTGATCGCTTTTGTATGCCTTTCTGTCAGTGCGGCTGAGGATAACTCAATGCCCGAAGTTAAAGATACGCCTAAAAGCTTGACCGTACATTTCTATGTTCAGAAAACGGGTGTTGATATTCCTATGTCGGGCGCCGAAATAGGAATTTTCCGGGTTGCCGAGTTGAATTGTAACGGCGGTTCGGCGGATTATATTCTGCTGCCGCAGTACGAAAGTCTAAAAAGACCGATAACGGAAAGGATATCACATTTGACGGTATTTCCGTAAGTGAAGCCGCAAAGCTTACCGAAAAGCTCGCTGCATTGGCGGATACCCCGCAGCACAGCGGAGTTACGGATGCTTTCGGTAATTATAAATTTGAAGATCTCACACAGGGAATGTACCTGGTTAAAGAATTGAATGCACAGGCAATGGCGGCTCAGTATGAAAAATTCTCTCAGTATATAATATCTGTTCC
>CACYDY010000195.1 GCA_902773245.1 uncultured Ruminococcus sp. | reverse complement strand
AGTTTCCAAAGGCAGAGCCTTTGGTCGCCGTCCGCAGACGGCGAAACACCTTAGCGTACAGCCCTTTGCAAGGGGTGAATTCAAAAATAGTCCGGTGGACTGTTTTTGAAGAGGGGACGCTTTGTCAGAAAGCGTCCCCTAAAAACGAAGTTAGGGTTTATAAAAACTCTGATTGAGCAAAAATTAATGTCGTTTACTATAAATTATTAGCGATACAAGCTTATTAAAGTTTCGCAGGACCTTTTCAAAGGTGCCCCAAGGACATTTGCACATCGAGGGCGGCGTTCGTCCGCTTTCTGCAATGATCGAAATACGTCTTTCCAAAAACCGTTATAATTTGTAAAATGGCAGAATAAGTTTATGCGGAGGAGCATCCTATGAATGTATATGATTTTGACAAAACAATTTATTATAACGACAGCACTTCTGATTTTTATGTTTTTTGTTTGAAACGTCACCCGAGTATTGCAAAGCATTTTCCAAAGACTATGTTGGCGTTCGTTAAGTATTTGCTTAGAATCAACACAAAAACTCAGTTTAAAGAAGTGATGTATGAATTTCTTCACGAGGTTGATATTGAAAAAGATCTGCCCGATTTTTGGGAATTAAACAAAACGAAAATAAAACCGTTTTATCTTAATCAAATGAAAAATGACGATGTTATAATTTCGGCTTCACCGGAGTTTTTGCTTGAACCGATTTGTAAGGAGGTAGGAATAAACTATCTTATGGCTTCTAAGGTCGATCCGAAAACGGGAAAATACACGGGCATAAACTGCCACGGAAAAGAAAAGGTCAGACGTTTTCGTGAGAAATTCGCAAATGCTAAAATAGATGAATTCTATTCCGATGCATATTGTGACACTCCGCTTGCAAAAGAAGCCGACAAGGCTTTTATGGTGAAGGGTGACCGAATAACGGATTGGAAGTTCAAATAAAAGAAAACCTTTTTGAGCAGCGTGGGATCATAACAAGAAAGGGACCGTTTTTACACGGTCCGAGAAAGGCTTTGAGTTATTCAATTTCATCGCCGGAAGGCTCTCTTCCCAATAAATAATCAACGGAAACCTCCAGAATATCTGCCAATGCGACCAGTTCCACATCAGTAACAAAACGAATCTGTCCCTCAAGTTTTGAAAGACCGGAAGCGTTCATGTCGACTCCTCGAACCTGGAGCTGTGCAAGCAGTTCTTTCTGCTTCATACCTTTCTTCTTTCGTGTGGCTTCTACCTTTGCGCCAATCAAATTTCGATCTCCCAAAGACTGTTTACGCAATCGCATAGATTCATCTCCCAAATCTTAATTTTAGTCATTTAACACCAATACTAAACGTTCGATTATAAATATTATATAATTAAAAATAAAAAAATTCAAGTTTAGATTGCTAAAAAATATTAGACATATTTCAATACAATTTATACAAAATAAACAAAGAAAATGTAGAAAAGCCCAAGAAAATGTAAATTCTCTTGGGCTTTATTGATTTAAAAAATGTAAATTCCGTATTACGAAACTATATTTATAAAAATCATTTGGTTATAAACATAACTCCCAATGTACACGGACCACAGTGACTGGTGATAGTGCAGCTTGCTTTTGTTACGCAAATTTCCTCAAACATACCTGTTTCGTCAATAATGTCATAAACGCTTTTTACGATATCGTCGGGAACATCACAGCTGACGAGAGCGATTCTCTTTGTATCGAAAGAGGAAAACTGAGATAATTTTTCACGGGTGTATTGAATAATAACATTCTCGAATTTTCCGCGATATTTTCTTCCGACAGTCATCGAAGCGCCGTCAGAATTGTTGACTTCAATGCACGGTTTGATCTTCAAAAGATTAGCGCCGAGCATTGCAAGCGTTGAACAGCGGCCGCCTGCACGAAGAAATTCAAGACTGTCAATAACAAAGCTTGAGCTTACTTTGGGAACTAATTTTTTGATCTCGTCGGCGATTTCTTTTGCGCTAAGATCGGTTTGAGTTATCATATCATACGCTTTTGCAACAAGAAGTCCCGATGCTGTGGATAAATTCTGGGAGTCAATGGGGTAGACGTGTCCGAGATCGGACGCAACGGCTTCGGCATTTCTGAAAGAAGAAGAAATAGACGAGCCCAAACCGATATGAATGACTTCAAAGCCGTCATTCACATATTTTTTGAAATGCTCCATGTATTCCCACATACTTACGGCAGATGTTTTCGGCAGCTGCTTTTTTTCTTTGTAACGAGCAAAAATGTCTTTTGGAAATATGTTAACACCGTCCTCATAGCTTTCGGTATTATATACAATATGAAGCGGAATGATTTCAACGTCAAACTGTTTGATCTGTTCCTCGGTGAGATCGCAGGTACTGTCTGCGGTAATTTTTATTTTTCTGTTCATATCAAGAGAACTCCTTAACATAATTATACATCATACATTATAACAAACTTGAACAAAAAAATCAATCGCTATTTTGAAAATAATTAGCACTATCGAAAGCTTAATAAAATATAATGCATTAAACTATATGATGTTATTATTAATATTTTATAATACGGATTACAGACAAAAATTTTACAGTAAAAATTCTGTTATTTTTCGCCATATTGTGATATAATAGATTAAAACTGCTACGGGAGTGATCATCATGAATAACGAACAGCTTGACAGGTTGTTTGACTTCTGCCGTGAAATCGACAGGGAAAAATTTATTCAAAGACAAACCTATCTGACGGGCGGAGAGAAAAAGGAAAATGACGCGGAACATGCCTGGCACGCTGCGCTTATGGCAATATTGCTTAGTAATTATTCAAATGAGGAGATCGACGTTCTGAAAACGGTAACCATGATACTTATTCACGATATAGTGGAGATCGACGCAGGGGATACCTATGCTTACGACGAACAAGCGAAGCTTACGCAGCGTGACCGTGAGGAAAAAGCTGCGGACAGGATATTCTCCCTGCTACCCGAAAATGAGTGTGAAAAATTCAGGGCACTTTGGGAAGAATTTGAAAGAAATGATACACCCGAAGCTAAATTTGCCCACGTTATGGATAATATTCAGCCAATGATGCTAAACGACGCCACTGACGGAAAAGCTTGGAGAGAGCATGAAGTCCCGCTCAGTAAAATTTTGAAAAGAAATGAAATCACCTCGAGCGGCTCTCAGATTCTGTGGGATTATGCCTTTGAAAAAATTATCAAGCCGAATGTAGAAAAAGGAAATATCATAAATGATACAGACTAATTCCGCCGCCGAACGATCAGTCAAAAGTTCAGCCGATAAGGTGTATTTTACATATATTATCCGCTGCAGCGACGGAAGCCTTTACACCGGAATAACCACCGACATAAAGCGCCGAATGTCCGAGCATTTATCAAAAGGTTCAAAAAGCGCAAAATATACAAAAAGTCACACAGCTAAAAAGACCGAGGCAGTTTGGGAATGCCAATCAAAGTCACTCGCTTCAAAGCTTGAATACAGAATAAAGCGTCTGAAAAAACAGGAGAAAGAGTATCTTATTTCGGAAAATGATTTTTCGGTTTTCAAAGAGAAAGTCGATCAAACTGACTATAGCAGACTTTAACGGCAGCTATCAATCAACTCAGGCTTCGTCTATTATCTCCTTCATATTTGCAACCTCGGCGGCAGTCATGTCGCTGCAAAGATATTCCCACGAGTAAAGTATGAATCCGTCTGTTTCGGCTTTTCGGGAATACTCGATCTGATCTGAGATAATACTGTCGCTTGAAAGCCACGTGCCGTCGTCCTCCGTGCTGCCTGCCTTGTACAGCGCAAGCCCTGTATACAGTTTGATATCGTCGTTAGTGATAATATTTTTCCACTCTTCTACAGAATCCTCAAAGGTAAGAATACTGTTTTCCGAGTTAAAGTAAACCTGAGGAGCGATGTAATCAACATAGCCGTATCTGCTGCACCATGAATAAACGTCCGCTCCGGATTCAAGATCGTTTTTTATGTTTGCCTGAGGCGAAATCCCGAAAAGTATACGCCCATCGGCGTTTTTGATAACTGCGTATACGCCCGAGATCAGTACGTTAACATTTGTGCAGCGCCATTGTTCGAGATCAAGCGGCTGTGAAAGATCACCGAGTGAGTTGACATAGTCAAGGTAGTCCTCTCGGTCATAATCGCTTTCGGTAAACATATAAAAATAATCATCAAAGTGAACACCGTCAATATTGTAGTTTTCGACAAGCTCCCTCACTCCGTTTATTATCAAAGCACGAGCGCCTTTTGCGGCAGGATTTAAGTAAAGTCCGTTGTCGTATTCAATGAGGAATCTGTCGTTTTGCGGATCGTTGTCATGAATCCAGCCATAGCACGGACTGTTGATGTCAAGTGAGTTTTTATCGGTTTCGGACAGGACTCTGAAAGGGTTTATCCATGCGTGAAACTCAAGTCCGGCTGTATGAGCGGCGGTTATCATGTATTCGAGAGGATCATAGTCGGGCGCTGATCCGTTAACGGTGAATATATCCGAAAAAGGAAAAATATCCGACGGATAAACTGCGTCGCAGTGTGATCTCACATGAACGAAGAGGGTGTTTATACCGTTTTCCTTTGATGTTTTTATAATATTGTCAAAGTGCTTTTTAAATTCTTTTTCTGTCATGTTGCCGCTGCCGCTTGACAAGTTGAAATAAGGGATCCATACTCCTCTCATTTCGCCTTCGTGAAAAACGTGTTCTTTGGCAGTTTTTTCTTTTGATAATATCGCTGTGCTCGCATTGTCGGCAGTATCAGGCTGAACATAATTTGACGGTTCTTTGTTTTTCACGCAGCACAGAATTATTACCGAAACAAAAATTATAACCGAAAGATAAATCGGAAACCTTCTTTTTTTAAAATTCAAATCAGACACAGCAAACGTCCTTTCGAAATAATATGTCCGAAACCGCCTTTTATTGTCAACCTAATGCTTTAAGCATAAGATAAAAAACAGCTTCTTTAAATAATTATAAAAAAACCGATGTGTCAAATGAGGTAAAAAATGGGTATTAAAATTAAGTTTACAGTTGATGAAAATTATGACGGAAAGCTTGTGAAAGACTTTTTGAGAAACGGCAAGGGTGTTTCATCAACGCTTCTCACAAGACTAAAGCTTGAAGAACAGGGGATAACATCAAACGGCTGTCATGTACGTGCTGTTGACGTTCTTCATAAAGGTGATGAAGTTTTGCTCACGCTGCCCGATGATAAAAATGAGATTATGCCTGTGAAGCTTCCGATAAAAATCCTTTTTGAGGATGATCATGTCATAGCTTTTGATAAACCTCCGTTTATGGCTGTTCACCCCGTGCATGGTCATATTGATGATACATTGGCTAATGCAGCGGCTTATTACGCACAGGAAAAAGGCGGTAATTTCACCTTTCGTGCAATAAACAGACTTGACAGAGATACGTCGGGTGTTGTTCTTGCGGCAAAAAACTCATATTCTGCGGCGCTTCTTCCGAAATCGGTCACAAAAAAATATGTTGCTGTCTGTGAGGGGATCATTGAAAAAGCTTCTGTGGTTGATCAGCCTATTCGTTTGAAAGAAGGACATTCGATACAAAGAGAAGTCGGTGAGGGCGGCGTTCATGCTGTAACGCATTATTGTCCCGTAAGACACGGAGCTTTACATACTTTGACTCGGTTTCGTCTTGAAACAGGAAGAACTCACCAGATAAGGGTCCATATGTCGTACTTAGGACACCCTCTTGCAGGTGATGATATGTATGGCGGCTCGTTAAGATTTATAAACCGACAAGCGCTTCATTGTGAAGAGATAAGCTTCATTCACCCGATCAGCAGCGAAAATGTAACAGTGAAATCGCCTGTTCCGAAAGAATTTTTTGAGGTTCTGAATGCTGTATAAACAGTGAGTTGTGGTTTTGATTTTTATAAATAGGAGATAAAATATTGGCTGTATAAATCTGTTTTAAAAAAATTTGAGAAAAAATAAAAAAATTTTAAAAAAAGGCTTGCATTTTTCCAAAAAGTGTGTTATTATATATGAGCACCGTTGAGGTGATCAAACGAATGCGCTGTTAGCTCAGCTGGATAGAGTGACTGGCTACGAACCAGTAGGTCGGGGGTTCGAGTCCCTCACAGCGCGCCATGCAAAAGCTTTGTTGTCTGATGACTGCAAAGCTTTTTGTTTTTACACGGCAAAGCTCGCATACTCATTTTAACCGATGCGTACATTAAAATTATTATGATGTTAACAAATTTATTATAAGTGTGTGATAAAATAAAACTTAAAAATAAGGTATATATTTTTGTTTTATAATGTTAGGGTGAAATTTATGATAAAAATTGTTTTTGTCTGCACGGGGAATACGTGCAGAAGCCCGATGGCACAAGCTCTTTTTGAGAAAATAGCCGATGAAAAAGGACTCGATGCCGAATGCCGAAGCTGCGGATTGGCAGCATGCAGCGGTTCTCCCGCAAGTGATAATTCCGCAGCGGTTTTGAAAGAATGGGGAATTGATATTTCATACTTTCGTTCATCGTCAATTTTGTCGCTGATGCCTGTCTTGGACGAGTTCGATCTGTTTGTTCCCATGACGCTCAATCATGCGAACGCTCTGCTGAATATGGGGATCGATAAGAAAAAGATATATCTTTTCAAGAGCGATGTTTCCGATCCGTTCGGCGGTGATATTAACACTTACAGAAAAACACGAGATGAGCTTGCGGAAAAGCTTTGTGACTTGTCGGATTTTGTTGAAAGTATTGGGAGTGTTAAAAATAATGCTAATTCTTGACAATATGAAAATTGAACGAATGAATCACGAGCATATCAATGAACTTGTAGATCTGGAAAAAGAATGTTTCTCAAGACCGTGGAGCAGAAGCGGTTTTGAAAATGAACTGGAAAACGATACGGCTTATTTCTTTGTGGCTGTGTATGAAAATCAAATTATCGGATATATAGGGACTCACATTGTGGCAGGTGAGTGTTATATAGCAAACATTGCCGTTTTGCCGGAGTTCAGGCGGCGTTCTGCCGCAAGCCTTCTGTTGAAAAAAGCTTTTGAAGTATGTCATGAAAAGTCAGCCGAGTTTATCTCTCTTGAGGTCAGAGTATCAAACATGAACGCTATAAATCTTTATAGAAAGTTTGATTTCAAAGCTGTAGGGGAGAGGAAAAACTTTTATTCCTGTCCGACCGAGAATGCATTGATAATGACACATTTTTTTGACACGGAAATATAGCTTCGATATTTATTCGGAAATTACTAAGAATTACATAAGGGCACCTCTAAAAACCCCCTGCCGCTCATCTGCACCACATCTGAACGACATTCGTCTTTTAGAACTGCCCATAATAAAGGAGAATAAAATGAAAATTTTGTCAATTGAAAGCTCTTGTGACGAAACAGCCGCTGCCGTTGTTGAAGACGGAAGAAGCGTTCTTTCGTCGGTTGTAGTATCACAGGTTGAAGAACATAAGCTTTACGGCGGTGTAGTGCCGGAAATTGCTTCACGCCGTCATGCCGAGGCAATAACAGGTGTGGTAGGCGAGGCTCTTGCACAAGCCGATTTGAATTTGAATGATTTGGACGCTGTTGCGGTGACTTATGCTCCGGGGCTTATCGGCGCGCTTCTTGTCGGTGTCAATTTTGCAAAAGGTCTTTCCTATGGAACGGGATTGCCATTGATACCGGTTCATCATCTGAGATCTCACATTGCTGCAAATTATATCACAAATCCCGAACTGAAACCTCCTTTTTTGTGTCTTGTCGTATCGGGGGGACACAGTCATATTGTGGCAGTCGAGGACTACACAAAAATGAAAATAATAGGAAAAACTCGTGACGATGCGGCGGGCGAAGTTTTCGACAAGGTTGCAAGAACGCTCGGAATGTCCTATCCCGGGGGAATAAATCTTGACAAAGCTGCGGAAAACGGAAATGATAAGGCTTATACTCTTCCGCACCCGAAGGTCAGCGATTCTCCTTACGATTTCAGCTTTTCCGGACTAAAAACGGCTGCTATAAATATTATTCACAATGTCTCACAAAAGGGTGAACAAGTCATTTCGGAAGATCTTTGTGCTTCGTTCCGAAAGGCAGTTGTGGATTGTCTTGTTGATAATTTTTTGAAAGCTGCAAGGGATTTTGGATACAGCACTATCGTTATTGCAGGCGGTGTTTCGGCGAACTCTCTTTTGAGAAGACGTTTGGAAGCCGAGTGCAAAAAATGCGGCTTTTCGCTGTATAAGCCCGAACTGAAGCTTTGCGGTGATAACGGGGCGATGGTTGGCGCACAGGCATACTATGAATATCTTGACGGAAATATCGCCGATCTTGATTTGAATGCGGCTGCAACTATGTCGATCGAAAATGGCTGATCGGTATGAAATTTTTTGAAACTAATAATTCTTGACTGCCAATTGAGGTTATGGCAAAGTCCGCTTCGATACGGTGAAATATTTGATTATGTAAAAATCAAGTTTGATATGTCTAACTATACAAAATAATCATAATTATCAAACAAAAATCAAAATATTTTAATTATCTCTGTCAAAAAAAACAATGATTGTTAAATGTAACAAATTTCAAAGATAGAATTAAGCAAAATGCACTTTAGTAGAAGAAAAAATTTCCAGTAAATGACAATATTAGTGAACTGATTATAAAAATTAGTAAAAAATGAAATTTTGATATTGAATTAATTCAAAATATGTTGTATAATCAAATTGTATCAAAGAGCCAAGGTTTTGGCCGAAAGGAGTTAATAGAAATGACTAATAACAAATCCGTACTTTCATGGATTGAAGAAATGAAAGAACTTGTTACACCTGATAACGTTGTTTGGGTTGACGGCTCTGCCGAGCAGCTCGCAGCTTTTAAAGCTCAGGCTGTTTCAACAGGCGAGATGATCAAGCTTAACGAGGAGCTTCTCCCTGACTGCTATCTCCACAGAACAAGACCGAATGACGTTGCTCGTGTTGAGGCAAGAACATTCATCTGCTGCAGAAAAGAAGAGGACTGCGGTCCTACTAACCACTGGATGGAGCCGCAGGCAGCTTACAAGATGCTTTTCGATATCGCAAGAGGTTCTTACAAGGGTCGTACAATGTACGTTATTCCTTATTCAATGGGTCCTATCGGCTCACCTCTCGCTCAGATCGGCTATGAAGTAACAGACTCTCTTTATGTTGTACTCAATATGTCTATCATGACAAGAGTTGGCGCAAAGGTTGAAGAGGTTCTCGGCGACAGCGAAAATTGGATCAAGGGACTTCACTGCTCATGTGACATTGATCCCGAGAAGAGATATATTACTCAGTTCCCTGAGGACAACTACATTATCTCCGTAAACTCTGCTTACGGCGGAAACGTTCTTCTCGGCAAGAAGTGCTTCGCACTCAGAATCGCATCTTACCTCGGAAAGAACAACGAGTGGATGGCTGAGCATATGCTTATCCTCGGTATCGAAAATCCCGAGGGCGAAACAAAGTATGTTACAGGCGCATTCCCGTCAGCTTGCGGTAAAACAAACCTGGCTATGCTCATTCCTCCGAAGAGCTATCTTGACGCAGGATATAAAGTAAGAACTGTCGGTGATGATATCGCTTGGATGCGCAAGGGTCCGGACGGCAGACTTTGGGCTATCAACCCCGAGAACGGCTTCTTCGGCGTTGCACCGGGTACAAACAATAAATCTAACCCGAATGCGCTTGCTTCCACAAGAAAGGGTACTATCTTTACAAACGTAGCCCTCAACCTCGACACAAACACAGTTTGGTGGGAAGGTCTTGACAAAAATCCTCCTGAGAATGCGATCGACTGGACAGGCGAGCCTTGGAACGGTAAGACATCTGACATTAAGGGCGCTCACCCGAACAGCCGTTTCACAGCTCCTGCTGTAAATTGCCCATGCATCAGCGACAAGTTCAACGATGTATCGGGTGTTCCGATTTCCGCTATTATCTTCGGCGGCAGACGCGCAACAACAACTCCGCTCGTATATCAGTCAAGAAACTGGAACAACGGTGTATTCGTAGGTTCTATCATGGCTTCCGAAACTACAGCTGCCGCTACAGGTGCTGTTGGTCAGCTCAGACACGATCCTATGGCTATGCTTCCGTTCTGCGGCTATCACATGGGTGACTACTTCAAGCACTGGTGTGAGATGGGCGAGATCCTTGGCGACAAGGCTCCGAAGATCTTCAACGTTAACTGGTTCCGTCTTGACGAAGAAGGCAACTTCATGTGGCCGGGATTCGGCGACAACTTCCGTGTTCTCGAGTGGATTCTCAAGAGATGTGAGGGCAAGGCTGAGGCTTTGGAAACACCTATCGGATATGTTCCGAGACCTGAGGATATCAACCTTGAGGGACTCGACATGGATATCGAAACACTCAAGAAGATTCTTGTTGTTGACAAAGAGAGATGGACAGCTGAAACAGAAGAGATTGCCAACTACTACAAGATTTTCGGTGACAAGCTTCCGAAGGAGCTTTCAGACGAGCTTGAGGGTCTTAAGGCAAGACTTGCTGCTGCTGAGTAATTTCTGTTGATAATTTAACATAAATATTAAAGGCAAACCGATTTTTGGTTTGCCTTTTTGTTTTACTGTTATTT
>CACYDY010000194.1 GCA_902773245.1 uncultured Ruminococcus sp. | reverse complement strand
TCTGCCAAATAATTATCGGTGTCTACGGAGTCTTTTGTTTCTTCTATTGAAACAATGTAGTATTTTCCTGTTTTTTCGTCCTTGTTTAATCTTGCCGTGCGTTCTTGTGTATAAGAATCAACCTCAGATTCGTATTGATAAATATAACGTATTTTCATAGCGGAATTTGAATACTGCGCATTCGTAATTACAGCCGCTGCCCTGTCGCTTTTTTTCTTGACGTAAAAGCTTACGGTGTCAATTCCGTCCGAATTGCCGTAACCCACCCACTCGTCATCTTCCGCAAGGTGCGGACGGTTGACGCAGTCTAAAATGCTGTTGATTTCATCTGCATAAAAGGAAGCATAAACCTCGCTTACGATATCGCTTGAGAACGTTTCGCCGCTGTATGTAAACTCATGCTCGCTGCCGTTTATTATAATTTCGTAACAGAAATCGTTAACAAGAGAATAGGTATCCTGTTCGTCAAATGCCGGATCCAAACGTGAGAGAACCAACTCCAGCCGGGTTTTTGAAAGACCTCCGCTGATAAACTCGGGGTAGTCGCTGTCGTCAATGAATTTTATATAGTCTATTTCGTCGTGGTTGACCTGCGATGTCTGTGAAGAAGCTTCGTCGGTGTTTCTTTTTCTTGAAGAACGGGGACTTTTTCCGCCGTCATCGCCCGCCTCGCCGCCGCAAGCCATTATCACACCGACTGCTATCAGCAGGATTAAAGCTCCTGCCGTTACCTTCCCGGTGAGGGTTCCTAAAAACTCCTTTGCTTTTTCATAAGCTTTATGTTTGCTTTTCGGGGGCATACTTTGGCTGTCGGGCATTTTTTTTTCGTGATCGGTAATTAACCGAATGTCTGCGCCGGGTAATTCTGCGTCGCCGGAAGTTTTATTTTCGGGGATCACTTCACCGGGCGATTGGTAATAATTATCGGCAGCCGGTTTGTTATTATTAGATTCTAACTTTTCTTTCTCTCGGGACTTGCCGTGTTTGGTTCGGGATAAAAAATCTCTGCCTGTTTTTTGCATTTCGGGAGAAAGCCGCTGGGTTCTCAGAAGATGCACAAACATCGGCACGGGCGGTGTGTTCGGCTGCGTCAGTCCCTTTGCGGCAAACTCGGCGGCTTTGCTGCGAAGAGCATTTCTGCCGTAGTAGAGTCTTGATTTTACGATATCCTCCGAGCAGCCAATTATATGGGAAATACTCTGTGTGCTTCGTCCATCGAAGTGATACATTAAAGCGCAGATACGCTGTTCTTCCGAAAGGCATCCGAGCATTTCGTTTGTCATATCGTTTACTGTTTCGGCAGGTATCGTCTTGTTCGCACAATAGTCCGCTTTGTCGTCGAACGTTTCATAATTGAAGGATTCTCCGTTGTTGTCCTCACCTCCGACAGCAGAAAATATAAGAGGTTTCTTGCTTTTCAGATGTTCAAGACAAGTCCTGACGAGAAATTCTCCGAGCCATTCTCTGAGCTTTTCGGAATCGGGCATTTCGGCAGCATTTTCCCATGCCGTTTGATATGCCCGCACAACTGCGTTTTCTGCGTCCGATCGGTCTTTAATATATTTTAAAGCGAGATAAAAAGCGTTATAGTAGGTGCTGTCAAAGATAAAATCAAAGCCTTTTTTGTCCCCCGAGCGAGCTGCTTCGACTGCTTGTTTTATATCCATAAGATTTTCTCCTTTTTGAAGCCGCTTTAATCATCTGACAAAACCGCAGCCAAGCTGCATTATCAAACCAAAGGACGGGAGATGTTAATTGTATCCCAAACAACTTCAATTATCAAATAGTACGACCCAATTATATTTTACTATATTTTACGAAAAAATAACAGAGTTTTTTAAAAATTTTTTATAATTTTTTTATCCACCGTTCACAGCTTGAACATTTTTTCTTTCGATCCAAGAAATTGGTTGTATTTCATATTTTTGACGTCAGCCATACCACCAACTCCGACATTCGCTTTCTGTATTTTTTAATAATTTTATATCATATTCTAAAGCCTTGGCAGAAGCAGGATACATATAAATATTAATATTTTTATACTATTATCAACAAGCACCACAGGTTGGCAATTTCATTATAAACAATATTTCACAGTTGATATATGTACAAAAATTTACATAATGTTAATTATACTAATGAGAATTTGTTGTAAAATAATGTAGGCGGCATTAAGCTTATTTTGTGACATAATGGCTCGGAGGTGTTTTCTTGTTTGGTTATATCCGACCGTACATACCC
>CACYDY010000193.1 GCA_902773245.1 uncultured Ruminococcus sp. | reverse complement strand
GGTTTCGAGCCATTGATTAAGCCCGAGTTTTTGCGTTTTGTTTGTAGATGCCATGTGTTATAATTCCTTTCTGTTTACAATTTTATTTAATTTAAAATTTATACGTAACTCAAACTTCCAAACCTAATATAAGGTTTGTCAAATATTTTGTATGTATTTAATAATATAAAATCGGATATCGCTGTCGACTCCGACTTTTTCCCCCCTTCAGATTTAAAGTCGTCACCATCACGCCCAACTCACTCTATTTAGAGTTTGGTTAAAAATCATATATTTCAAACTCTTCCCATCTAAGCTTCATCTGATCTATCTGAGCAAAGGTTTTCTCCATCTCGTCATAGTCCTGCCAACTCATTTTTCTGAAATCAATCGTAAATGACAAATGACACGGAAGATAGTCTTTTGCAAGCTCCAAAATAAATATTTTCTCGTCGTTTGTGTAGTCCTCCCCAAGCGGCTGAATGTATAGATCAAAGACAGACGGATTTTCGGTGATCTCACACTCAAAGCCGAACGACTCAAAAAACTGTATCACTCCGTTGAGTGTGTTGCTGCTCTCGTTAAGATTTATCATTGAGAGTATCGCTTCTCTGCGATTTTCGAAGCCGATACCCTCTCTTGCCAAACCTATCAGATTCTCATAAAACAAAAGACCTTCTTCCTCAGCCGTTGAAATAAATATCTCCTTTATTATTTCACCGATTCCTCTGCCGAGATTTTCCAAACCTGCGCTGTAGCCTTCAAGCTCGCCCTTCAAATAAACCGAGTGATCCACATCGTAAAGCTGAACCTGCGACAATGCTTTTTTTATATCGTTATAATAATTCAAACCTCTTCGCTCCCTGTAATAACCATGTGATCGAATTTCAGCAAACTTTGCTCGTTAATAATACTGTCATACATAAGACTTTGGTCAAATTTGTAGTTTCTGACTCCGCTGACATTAAGTATGCAGCTTCCAAGATTCTCCAGATAGAGATCTTCTCCTGCGTCCAGACCGTCAATATAACGCTTCACAGTGCTTTCGCACTGCGCCTTGACAGAGTTCACCGAAAAGCCCTTTCTGACAGTTATATCAACATAAACCGAAACAGGACATATCGTAAGCGGCAGTACCGCAACATCAACGTTGATCTCTCTGCTGTTTTGAAGAGTTTCTCTCACACTTTCCAAAAGCTCATTTGACGTTTCCTTATTAACACCTGTAATAAACACATCAACAGTACCTGCTCCTCTGTTTCTCGGAATAACCCCCACAGCCGTCACACCCTGAACTGCGCGCGCGGTCTTTTTGTAGAAAGCCTTGTTTGTACCGTTTGACGGATTGACAAAGCTGTCAATAATTCTCGCTCTTAGTTCCTCGTCGGTCTCGGGATCACTTCCGCCCATAAATTCCGAATTATTAATAATGGAATCTATACCGACGATCGAAGTCACAAGATCACGTATCTTTCCGTATCCTACATTTCCCGCAGCGCCCACATCAACAGCGCAGCACGGAATTTCAACAGAAAGACCTCCTGCGGGAATACTTGCATCAACCGTAGTTTCGAATCTTACAGGGTCGTAACCTCTCGCTGCGCAAACAGTCCCCTTAGGAATAGAAACGTCAAACGAAAGTCTTTCATCGGGAACAAAGAAGCGTACTCTTCCAACGGCTTTCGTGCCCTCTTTTCTGCTAAGACCACGCTGAGCCGCATGAAGTTCCAGATACTCTCCCACCGCAGTTGACGGAAACATCTGCGTTTTCAGCCATTCGATCTCTTTGACCGCTGCTTCAAGCTCTGCCGAAAGCACTGCAAATCTAATTCCGATATCCGACGCTTCATCGACGGCAATGCCCGTCTTTGAACGGAATCTACTGCACATATCATTAAAAATACGCTTATATGTCGTCATAATAATACACCTCAACATATTTATTTACATTTTTGTATTTGATCTCCACACCAAGTCTGACATAACCGATAGACACGGTAACATCGGCGTTTACTACTTCGATTTCCTTCTGATCGGCGAGGGCTTCTCGGCAAAGGATCTGCGCAAGCATTGTTCTCTGCGAGCTTTTCGCCGAAAGCAGCGAATCATAGTCAAAGCCAAATTGCCTGTTGAACCAAAAACTGCCTTTTTTCGTCGAAAGCACAAGCTTCACTCTCTGACAAGCTTCTTCCTCCGAATAAATGGCAACGGCATTTCCTTTTCTGTCAAAAGCCAGATCACCTTCGTAAATCAAGATATCCATACTCACTCTTCACCCTCAAATATTTTTCCGTTTATAACGACGCTGCCGTCATTTTTCAAAACTATGCTTGCTCCTCCGCTTGAGAACAACGCAAGCTCGCCCTCCTGCAAGCTGAATTTATTCTGAGAAACTATACCGCACACCGCAGCAGACTCCCCAACGGGAACAACAACAGCCTTAGCCCCTCTCGGAGGAACGCTCAAAATTCCGAACGGCGTGGTATTCGGGATATTCTCGATCTTTTCGAGCGCCGAAACATTGACTTCACTGCCGTTCGAGTTCAGAACATTGGCAACAAAAGGATTTTTTGAGTTTGTATTGTTATTAATATTTCGTGAGATCCACAAATTTACCAACTCCCTTTCAATTATAATAATTTCTCAGTCTGATCCTCGTTCTCTCACCGTTTTTATCACACGTAAATCTGATCTGCGAAACAACAAGCTTTTTATCGCAGATTCCCTCAACGCCGACTGCCGCCGTGTAACCCAGAATGCCGATCAGACAGCCTATGCATTCCAAAACCACGCTCAGCGACTTTTTTCTTCCGTTTTTGATAATATTATCTGCGTCGGACAGCGTGCCCGTTTCACTCACGGCAAGATTCAGATATCTTTCACGAACGATCCCCTCGTCAATAGTTTCTTTATCATTGATAACGGTATCGTAGCCGCCTGCTGTTGACACATAGATCCGTGAGATTTTCGAGTATCGGCTTTCATTAATGGTAATACTCCGAAACCTGACCGCATTTTCCTTTTCG
Source organism: uncultured Ruminococcus sp. (assembly GCA_902773245.1). Classification (GTDB taxonomy): domain Bacteria; phylum Bacillota; class Clostridia; order Oscillospirales; family Acutalibacteraceae; genus RUG592. Next base: position 7,005 of record CACYDY010000193.1, on the reverse strand, counting down.
TTGTCAAACTCCACCTCACCCACACCGTCAAACACATCGAACCGTAAAATTCCTTTTTCGTCGACATAAGGCGTCGTATTCAAAAATTCACGGCAAAATTTCTCCACAGCTCTATAGTGCGAGCTTCCCTTGGCGATAGTAAGCTCGCCGTTTCTTAAATGTCGGTTTTTCTCGAAGCATTCTATCCCAAGCGGCAAAAGGTGCTTTAGAATAATAACATCCGAATCGGGATTCACATATTTTATGGGAACGCATTCATTATCAAGCAAAACTGCCGCAAAGCTTCGTGAAACAACCGTTATCACTGCTTTTCTGTAATCTGCGCTGAGAATCTGTTCGTCAACAATACCGCTAAAAAGAACATTTTTCTCTCTGACAGCCCTTTCGATGTCACAGCAGTCGTCATCAAGAGCAAATATTTTCCTAAGCTTCGGAAAATCCTCGCAGTATTCGAACACAACCGTCATTTCATCGGCAGGCATTTCAAGGTCTTTCTCAATTTTTACTGTCACGGCTCTCGGCAGCTCAACAATACCGTTTTCATCAATTCCGGCAAAAATCAATATATTCTCACCTCCTCCCCTTGACTCAGCTCCATAATATTTCTTGTCTGCGGATTGATTTTACAGAGTTTCTCAACGGTTGTTTCAAATTTTTCGGCTATCTCCCAGAAATTTTCGCCGCTCTCGGCATAATAATAACGTTCGGGCAAAATCTTTCCCGACTGTCTTTGTGATTCGACGACCGAAAAAACAAACTCTATCTCCAGATAGTCGCTTTTAGGAGCAGCCGCAACACAAAGCTTAGACAAAACCGCTCTGAACACTCCCAATTCGGGAATATACAAAATCTGAGATTCGTCCTTTACACTCAGCTTTACAAGCTTTTGATAATCCGAAAAACAGTTCTCACCGAAAAGCTCTCCCTTACCGCTGATCACGACGCCGCTGTCACGAATATCCAGAATCTTATCTATTCCGGAAACGAACCTGACTGACTGAATACTTTTCCCCTTTTGAATTTTGATATTGCTCGGATTATGTGACAATGAAATGCCGCCAAACCGCATAATATTATTACTCAATTTGTTTCATCTCCCGATTGGTCAAGATTTTTTGAATAACGTCTTGATTGTCTTTCGTAAATCTCCGATATCTCCTCGGCTTGATTTTCGTTTGTGCTGTAATTTTCATCTTGTTCTTTTGTATTCATTTTTTCTTCCTTTCAATAAATTCATAGTTTAGCGCAGCTTCCCCGCAATGATCGGCTGTTGAAATATTTACTGAAAACTAAAAACTGAAAATTGAAAATTGTTGATTTAATGCTTAAAAATATAGGAGTCGCTTCGCTCCTGCTTTTATATAAATAACTTATAAAAAGATAAATAAAAGAGCGAAGCGTTTTCCATCATTATTCATTATTCATTTTTCAGTGTTCAGTTATCGCCATTTTCCCTGCCCCCGAACCCGGTCATTTGCTTTCCGTTTTTTTCAAGCCGTGGATAGTGGTATGTAAAATAACCGGCTTCGCCTTGGTCAGTTCCGTGACAGAAGCATTCAAACAAAAAGCTTTTTCGGTTATTCCGAATTATCGACCCTATCCCCCAAAGCTATCACACAATCACCCTTGTCACCCTGCAGATCCATTTTCATACTTTCGCAAAAGCATTTACTGAAATTCTCATTGGTTTTATGAATATACAACCCAAAAAAAGGGTGATCTGCCATACGTTCAATTTCCTGCTTTAAAACACCCCCAAGCTTTAGCTTGCGTTTGTTCACAAACTTTCTGTACCCGACAGGCTCGTCCTCAAAAAACGAATTGATCCCAAAAGCCTCATTTGCCATCGTAAACTCCGCCGAATCCGCCACAAACCATACTATTTCCGTGCTGCTAAGCTGCATATTCAAGTTGTATTTCACCGCTTCGGCTTCATTGAAATCAAGCGAACCGTCAGCCACCGTCAGCGTAATTTTAGTGACAAAACCGTCTGATTTTTCGTTAAACTCCGTTTCACCGACTTTTCCCGATAATATCTCAAAACCGCCCTCAAACAAGATATTATAAATCGCACACGCTGCCGAAACACTGCCGTATGCTCCGCTTTCGGCACTGCTGCAAACCCATACAACAACCTGCGCCTCTTTTTCACGCACCTCGGAAACTACAAAATAAGCGGTTGTCTTATTGATCGGACAATTGACAGCCTGCTCTTCAAAAGCTCTTTTTGCAGTGTAATTTTCCGAACTGTTATTTACGGCAGCGATCATCTGGTCAATAATTTCAAGCATTATCATCGCTCCTTGTTTTCTTCTTCAAGACCGCCATAGTATACACCGCCGTGTTGTCAATGAAAAACCTTTCCGCTCTCTTTATCAGAAACTCTTCATTATCACAAACAACAGTAGTGCCAAAAGGCATATTGTCAAGCTCCACGTCAGCCTGTCCTATATACTGCCAATATCCTCCGCTGTAAAATCCGTCAAAAAAGACGGGATTTTCCGACATACTCTTATTCTTATAAAACAGAGGATTTACAAACGCCCTGCAGTTTATCTTTTGACTGCTTGAACCTATTTTAATTTCACATTCTCTGCCATAGGCTTTTATCATACTCTCCGTCAGCTCTCTGTACAAATACTATCTATCCTCCCGAAAACAAAATCATCTACACCGACAATATCGCTGATATTCTGCATAGCTTCCCTGTACATTCTGTGTGCGTGTTCGACTCCCTTATCCGAGATATTAACCGTCACATCACCGGCTTTAAAGCTATCGGCGCCGCGCCTTGCGGCACAAATGCAATGATATCTATAAAACGCAAGGGCTGCTGCCGCCGTTATCAAACGGTGACAGTTACCCTCAACATCACAGCCGGGAAGAAGCATACATCTGACCTCGCCGATCGAGTCATAAACAAGATACTCCCATTTTTGGGCGTCATTCTCACTCAGATCGGCATAGCTTTTGAAACGTTCAAAAACATTCTCAAAATTCACTTTTTCCCCGCCCTTCATCAAACAGTCAGGATTTTCGCAGCGTCGTTAAAAATCTTCGCAAATCCTGCAATGCAAGTTATAGCCGCGCGTTCGAGCTGTCTGTCGATAAGCTTGTCATACTCTGTCGTAACATCACCCGCAATAACCATTTCAAGGGCAAAATTCTTGTCCAGACCGATGATCTTGCCGTTCTCCATGCTCGGCGCGTGAATAAGCTCGGCGCCAAGCGGAGTAACCATTTTTCCGGTGCCATGGAAGGTATTTCCTGCGATTGCGTCCTGCATCTGACTCATATTAAGCATCGAAGAAACCATGCTTGTCGGAGCAATGATCGTATTGAGCTGATACGGATTGAGTGCGCTCCAAAGGGAAACAAGGTCGTTATAGGTGAGTGTTCCGGAAGTATCTACCGAAACAGTAGAAGCCGGATTAGAGTTTCCGTCACCGCTTATCAGCACCGAAATAGCGTCCTTCATCTGACTTCTTGCTATGTAAGCGCCGATCTGACGCAGCGTCACCGTAAACAGATCAAGTCTTTGAAAACGGAGCGCCTCATAAGACGAAACAAGCATTCTGCCTCTCTTTTTAAGCGTAACAAGGTTCTCAGCCGTTCTCACCGCAGTTTCGGGAATAAGCGCACCCTCGGCAACCTGGACGAGTTCCTTTTCCGATTCAGTCGGAACGGAAGCGATCGAGCGATAATCCATCGAATCAATATGAGTGACTGTAGCGATAATATTTTTAAGCATATCAGCCTGTTCCATACCCTGACGAACCGCGCGGCTCACATACTCCGGGAAAAGAGCAGCCGACGAAGAGGTCTGGAAGAATTTCTCAACGCAGTCGCTTCCTGCGCCGCTGACCTTGATGTCAAAACGCTTGAGCTGTCTTTGAAAAGCGTCAAGTCCTTCGAGTGAAGTTCCCTTGTAGTTTTCACTTGGATCAAGCTTTTCGAGAGTCTTTGTAAGACCGTAGCCGCTCGGATTATACATACCTTTTTCGATTGTGATATTTTCATAAATTGCCATAATTAAACTTTCCTTTCTTAAATAAGTATTAATTCTATTTGATAATAATAACGCAGTCTGACACTGTTATGGTATAATTACCACTAACCCAAAAACTTTAGTTTTTTGCGTGTCGATCAAAAAAGTTGGTTCTATTTTTCACTATTGACGCCTCCCAATCCCCAAACACCTTCGCTTGAACTCCGAATCCTCTAATTTTCGGATATATTAACATACAATATCCGTCAGCTTTAAATGTTAAAATAAGCATTCTCGGTTTCGCTTCTCGACTCTCCAAACTGACCGAACACCTGCGATCTCACCGGCAGTATCTCGGCTTTTTTCTTCTCGAAGGTTTCCTTCAATCTCAAAAGCTCGTCAATACTCAATCCCCTGACCATACTCTCCAAAAGATCGCTTTCTATTCCAAGCTTGGCGGTAACGCCCGTCTTGACGGTTTCAAGCTGCAAAAACGCTTTGTACTTACCGTTCTCTTCGGCTTTGCTTTTCAATGCTTCAACATATTTTTTCAAAGACTCAACCTCTTCCCGATCAACAACTATCTCACCCGATCTGCCGTTTACGCTTTTCAAAAAGCGGTCGACAACTCTCTCGTCGTCACCCTTGCAGAAGCTTTTGATAACGCCGGCTTTTCGCTGAGCCGGCACCGCCGTAAACGACCACTCATATGCGTCTGTCGGATTTTTTAAAACGCCGCAGCACATTTTTCCTTTATAATATTCGCCTTTAATGTGACCGCAGGATTTTCTTCTCATATCCTCACCGCAAATCGAACAGCTGCATTCTTCGATCCCGCAGCCAACGCTCACTTCTTTTTTTATCCCCGAATCAAGCATTGCGATAAAATCATTATTGCCCTCGCACCTCGGCAAATAAGCCTTAGCTACAAGTCTTATGTAATCCTCGCCGTAAGCTGTTTTCTTCGGAGAAAGATTCTCCGTTTTGCAGCTGTAGATCCTTGCCACCTGATTTTTCGCTTTAGGGTCGTGATCATAGATCCCGGTAACTCCCTCAAACATTTTTGAAAGCGTTTCGAGAGTATCGCCCGTAAAGTATTCAAAATCTCTGTCAACATCATTGTCGCAAAGAACAACCGAAAATGTGTAAACATCATTCTCCGTAAGTTCCTTTCTTGTGTAGCTGTTGATAAGCGAAAGCTCTTCCTTGCTCACTTTCTGTATGCTGTTATTATTCTCCATTAAAATCCTCCAAGTTTTCTTCAATCTGTTTCGCCTGCGCTCTGTAAAGCCTTGCTTTTGCAAGATCAAGCTCGTCCTGAAGATTAATATTTTCCCAAACAATTTGATAATTTGTGCTTACGCCTTTGAGCTGAAGCCAGACATCGCAAATCTTTGTGATAACGGTTTCGAGTATTCTTCGGTAATATTCAAGCTCACTCGTCAGAATATCCGCCTGCTGACTGCTCATTCTCTCGGTCGTACTCCACGAAATGCCCAGAAGAAACGGCGGAACGGAAAGCTTCGCCATAATCTGCTCAAGCATTTGTCTTACGGGAACCTCGCTGTCAAGAACCTGATTATCCGCCCCGATAACCTTTATCGAAACGTCCCCCACCGAAACAAAATCGCTCACACGGCTTGTATCTCTCATAGCCTTGCTCCACTCATCGGCGATCTTCTCCGCGCGCTGACGGCTCATTGACCTGTCGTTGTCACCGCTCGGCTTATACGTCACGGCAAATCTGACATTTCCCACTCTTTCCCAGTTAACGCCGATGGTATTATAAATTTTAAGCAATATACCGCTCACAAACGGCAGCCCTTTAAGCAGCGAACAACCTTTAAGCTGTCCCGGCTCGGGATTAAGAGTGGAAACAAACAACAAATTCTGATACGGAAGAATTTTTTTCTCGCCTGCGAGATCACTCAAGCAAACAAGAATATCAATCTTATTGCTGTCATAAGTTAGCTCGATATTTTTAAGCGGAACATTCAGCAGCGAATATATCTCACTGCCGTCCCCGTTCAGAACGATCTCGCCCACCGCCGAGCCATATGTCAAAAGCTGACTGAGATAAACCGCAAAAAACGAATCTATCCCTCTGTTTCCCGCGCCCGACCTGACTGTTTGCAAAAATAAATTTATATCCTTTTCGAGATGTTTGCTGCCGCATTCAATGCTAAATCTGCCTACAAGACGAACTATTTTATCCAAAGCAGCGTCAATAACCGGAACAGCCTCACGCAAAGCGGAATAAAGCTGATACTCTCCGCTCATCAAGGGCGTATACCTGTCTATTTCAAGAAAAGGGTGATTATTCTCCCTCGAAGCGGTCTGAACCACCGGCGGCGAAGCGTTTTGTTTTTTATTTTTATTAAACAATCTCAATGTGATCATCTCCTTTCAAATCAGATAGTATTTATTTGTAATAATTATTCTCTGCAAAGCGTATGAAACTTTATTCAAATAATCGTCATAAACATACAAGCTTCCAATACGTACAAACAAATCAATCAAAAAACTGTACCCCACGCCTGCCCACCACAATGTCATCAACTTAAGCGTTGCAGATAACAAATCACTGTCCACAGCTTGAGGATTATTGCCTGTCGACCCAAGTATTTGGTTCTATTGTACATTATTGTCGTCACCATCACCCCCAACCCCCTCTTCCTCAAGGAAGAGGGCGGTCGAGCAACCGCAGGCAATTACCGCCCAACTTTATATGCAGCTTAACTTTATTACCGCATATTTCAATTTGTTCTTCCTGTAGCCAACTATCAGGGGGTTAAGGAGGCTACGGGCTTCGCCCGCCACCTATCGGGGCTATCGCCCCGAACCCCCTGTAACTCTTTCATTATTACTATAAATGAGCAAATCTATTAAACAATAGTCAAAATGCACAAAGGTTTTATAAAAATGCCGCACAGCGGCATTTTTGGGAGCAATATATCGTTAAGGGCGCTGCCCTTAAAAGCCCGCCAAAGGCGCTGCCTTTGGAAACCGCCAGTACC
>CACYDY010000192.1 GCA_902773245.1 uncultured Ruminococcus sp. | reverse complement strand
GCGACTCCCTAAAGGGATTAGGCTTTGCCGTCACCGGCTCTGCCTTTGGAAACCGCAAACTTTTGAAAAAGTTTGATCAAAACTTTAATATACTAAATCTGTTAGATTTTTAGTACAATATCCCAATCACAGGCTAATATCCCGATTTGCTTGTGATTGGAATATCTATATATTGATATTTGCATACACAATTTTCAAAGTATTTTTTGGCAGACGCAATCCGGCTTGTAACATCAAACAAACCATGCATGCCTTACTGTGAACGGAGGCTAACAATGAAACAAGGTATTTACTCTGTTTTGTCTAACATAAAAATAGCCAAAGACGTTTACAAAATGATCCTCAGCGGCGACACCTCGAGTATTACCGCTCCCGGTCAATTCGTAAACATCAAGCTTGACGGCTATTATCTTCGCAGACCGATCTCTATCTGTGATTTTGACGAAAACACCATTACTATTATTTATAAGATTGTAGGTCAGGGAACCGAGTTCATGAGCAAACTCGAAGCTTACAACAAACTTGATCTGCTGGTCGGTCTGGGCAACGGCTTTGACGTTTCGAAAAGCGGCGAATCTCCCCTTTTGATCGGCGGCGGAGTGGGCGTTCCCCCTTTGTATAACCTTTGCAGACAGCTTCTTGATAAAGGAGCAAAGCCGTCGGTTATTCTCGGTTTTAACACCTCGTATGAAATTTTTGCCGCTGCCGAATTCAGAAAGCTCGGTGTTTCCGTTTATGTTACAACCGTTGACGGAAGCGTCGGAACTAAAGGCTTTGTCACGGATGCGCTGCCCTTAGTCGGCAATTACTCTTACTTTTATACCTGCGGACCGCTCCCGATGCTGAAAGCTGTTTATAATCAAACGTCCACAAGCGGTGAATTCAGCTTTGAGGAAAGAATGGGCTGCGGCTTCGGAGCTTGTATGGGCTGCTCCTGCAAAACAAAGTACGGAAATAAACGTATCTGCAAGGACGGTCCCGTTCTCGTAAAGGAGGAGATCATATGGTAAACACTAAGGTCACGCTAAGCGGTCTTACGCTTGACAATCCCATAATCCCGGCAAGCGGCACATTCGGTTTCGGATATGAATTTGCCGATCTTTACGACATAAATATCTTAGGCTCTATTTCCTGCAAGGGCACAACCAAAGAACCTCGTTTCGGAAACCCTACGCCCCGTATTGCCGAATGCACGGACGGACTTATCAATTCAGTCGGACTTCAGAACCCCGGAATTGACAAGGTTATCAGCGAAGAACTGCCAAAGCTTGCAAAGCATTACCAAAAACCCGTAATCGCTAACATCAGCGGATTTTCAATTGAAGAATATGCTTACACCTGTGAAAAAATAAACGATCATGAGCAAGTCGGAATTATTGAAGTAAACATAAGCTGCCCCAACGTTCACAACGGCGGCATGAGCTTCGGAACAAATGCCGAATCCGCATTTGCGGTGACAAAGGCTGTCAAAAAAGTTACCACAAAACCGGTATACATTAAGCTTAGTCCGAATGTCACAGACATCGCCGAGATAGCCAAAGCCTGTGAAGCGGCAGGCGCCGACGGAATAAGTCTTATCAACACGCTCATGGGAATGAGAATAGACCTTAAAACAAGAAAACCTGTTATTGCAAACAAAATGGGCGGTTTTTCGGGGCCTGCCATTTTCCCCGTTGCAGTGAGAATGGTTTATCAGGTTTATGAAGCCGTCAAGCTTCCGATCATCGGAATGGGCGGCGTAAACTCGGCAAGAGATGTTATTGAAATGATGCTTGCCGGCGCGTCGGCAGTTCAGGTCGGCGCTGCAAATCTTGTTGATCCGTTTGCCTGCAAAAACATTATCGAAGAGCTTCCAAAGGTTATGGAACAATTCGGGATCAGCAGCTTACAAGATATTATAGGAGGTAGTCACTAATGGGCAAGGACGTTATTATCGCCTGCGATTTCAGCAGCAAAAAAGAGGTTATAGATTTTCTTTCGCAGTTTAAAGACGAAAAGCCGTTCGTAAAGATCGGCATGGAGCTGTTTTATGCGGCAGGTCCCGATATCGTAAAAGAGATCAAAAAAATGGGTCACAAAATTTTCCTGGATCTGAAGCTTCACGATATCCCCAACACTGTCATGAAAGCAATGAAGGTTCTCTCGGAGCTTGACGTTGATATGTGCAATCTTCATGCGGCAGGAACCGTTTCAATGATGGAAGCTGCCATCAAGGGCTTGACCCGTGAGGACGGAACCCGACCGATACTCATTGCGGTAACTCAGCTTACATCTACCAGCGAGGAGAGAATGAAAGAGGATCTCCTTATAAACGAACCTATCGACAAGGTAGTAATGCACTATGCGATGAATGCCAAGAAAGCCGGTCTTGACGGTGTTGTTTGCTCTCCGCTTGAAGCAGAAAAGGTTCACAGCGCCTGTGGAAACGATTTTATAACGGTCACTCCGGGCGTCCGCTTTGCAGACGGTGACATCGGCGATCAGGTCAGAGTAACAACTCCCGCAAAGGCAAAAGAAATCGGTTCGGATTACATTGTTGTGGGCAGACCTATCACCCAAGCAGACGATCCCGTTGCGGCTTACAAACGCTGCGTTGCCGAGTTTGTAGGTTGATAATATATGAGCTTCGAATACATTCTTCTTGATCTGGACGGCACTGTAACGGATTCTGCCGAGGGCGTCATCAACTCTGTGGCTTATGCTCTTGAAAAACTCGGCTGTCCCGTTGACGACAAAAGCTCTCTTATGAAATTTATAGGGCCGCCCTTGACCGAGTCTTTTAAAGATTTTTATAACTTCGATGAAGAAACTATCCAACTCGGAGTCAGATACTACAGAGATTACTACAACGACAACGGAATTTTTCAGAACCGTTTGTACGACGGAATACCGGAGCTTCTGAAATCACTCAAGCAGCACGGCAAAACTGTTATTCTCGCAACATCAAAGCCCGAGGTTTATGCAAAAAGGATTCTGGAGCATTTTAATGTTGATCTATATTTTGATTTCATCGGAGGCAGCACGTTTGACGCCGAAAGAAACACAAAAACAGACGTTTTGAAATACATACTTAAAGAATGCCGTATTGATAATCTTTCAGACGCTGTAATGATCGGCGACAGAAAGCATGACATTGTCGGCGCTCATGAGGTCGGACTCAAATGCGCAGCCATACTTTACGGGTACGGGAATGAACCCGAATTTAAAGAATACAACGCCGACTTTATCATTGACACCGTTGACGACCTTAAAAAATTTCTGACCGATCAATAAAGAAACCACTGATTAAAACTTTTTACAAAGGAGATATTACAATGGAAAAAATCATTGCTAAAGATTTATTGTCAATAAACGCTGTATTTTTAAGACCGCAGGAGCCTTTCACCTGGGCAAGCGGTATCAAAAGCCCTATCTACTGCGACAACAGACTGACTCTCTCCGCTCCCCGTGTTAGAGATGACGTTGAAAATGCTCTCGCAAGAGTTGTCGAAGAAAACTATCCCGATTGTGAGGTTCTCATGGGAACCAGCACGGCAGGCATTGCGCACGCTGCGATCACTGCAACGATTCTTAATCTTCCTATGGGTTACGTAAGATCGGGCGCCAAAGATCACGGAAGAGGCAACCAGATCGAGGGTAAGCTCGAAAAGGGTCAGAAGGTCGTTGTTATTGAAGATCTTATTTCAACGGGCGGCAGCGTTATTGAGGTTGTTAACGCACTTCGTGAAGCAGGCGCCGAGGTTTTGGGAATTGCAAGCATTTTCACATACGGTATGCAAAAGGGTATTGATCGTCTTGAAGCTGCAAATGTTAAGAACATCAGCCTTACAAACCTGGACGTTATTGCCGAGGTTGCTGCCGAGCAGGGTTACATCAAGCCCGAGGACAAAGAAAAACTCATCAAGTTCCGCAATAATCCGTCCGATGAAAGCTGGATAGGTGAAGCATAATGAGCAGCGTTATTGATATTCTCGATTTGTCAACACAGGAAATTGAGGATTTGATTTCGGTTGCGTGTGATATTATTAATAATCCCGATAAATACGCCGAAAAGTGCAAAAGAAAAAAGCTTGCGACTCTTTTCTTTGAGCCTTCAACAAGAACACGTTTGAGCTTTGAAGCCGCAATGTATGAGCTTGGCGGAAATGTCATAGGTTTTTCGGCGGCAAACAATTCATCTGCCGCAAAGGGCGAAAGTGTTTCCGACACAGTGAGAACGGTTTCCTGTTATGCCGATATTAT
>CACYDY010000191.1 GCA_902773245.1 uncultured Ruminococcus sp. | reverse complement strand
TTCACTGCGAACAAGAAAACCGTGCGCGAACCCTTTGGGTATAAAAAACTGTTTCTTATTCTCCGAGGTCAGCTCAACTCCGAACCACTTTCCAAAGGTTTCTGAATTCTTTCTAAGATCGACGGCAACATCAAACACACACCCGTTAATAACTCTCACAAGCTTTGTTTGCGGATACCTCTTTTGGAAATGCAATCCTCTGAGAACACCTTTTATCGAACATGACTGATTATCCTGAACAAAATTGATATTTATACCATGCTCTTTCAAATCTCTTTGATTGTAGGTTTCCAAAAAGTAACCTCTGCTGTCGCCCTGAACATTGGGTGTTATAATGCACAGCCCCTCAATGCTGCCAACATTTTTTTCAATCACAAATTGTCCCATTAGTATTCAATCTCCATTAAATATCTCGAAAGTGCGTCTTGCCAAGTCGGCAGGGTTTCAAATCCCATTGCCGCCAATTTACTTTTGTCGAGTCTGCTGTTCAAAGGTCTTATTGCCTTTGACAAACCGTACTGACGGGTCGTTACGGGGATAACTCTGATATTATAATCAGCTTGTTTGAAAATTTCACAGGCAAAATCATATCTGCTGATGTATCCGCCTTCATTTGATGCGTGATAAATTCCATATTTTTCGGTTTGAGCCATATCCGCAAGAAGCTTCGCCAGATCATGGGTATATGTCGGTGTTCCTATCTGATCGCTGACTACTCGTACCGTATCTGTCTTTTTGCCAAGGTCAAGCATTGTATTTACAAAATTGATCCCGTTCTTCCCAAAGATCCACTCCACTCTGACAATAAAATACTTTTCAAGCAGATCAGCTACACATCTTTCACCGTCAAGCTTTGACCGGCCGTAAACGTTCAAAGGTTCGAAGCTCTCACAGTCGGGTTTCCATGCGGCTTCGCCTTCACCGTTAAAAACATAGTCGGTGGAAATATATATCATCTTGCTGTTTATCTTTTTACAGGCTAAAGCAATATTCTGTGTTCCGTAAACGTTAGCAGCCATTACTTTATCTTTGTTGTCCTCATCTTCGGCATCGTCAACCGCAGTCCATGCCGCACAGTGAAAAACTACATCGGGATCCTCCCTTGTGATAATACTCTCAACGGCACCGCTGTCTGTTATATCAAGCTGCACATAATTATCTACATTATCACATCGGAGAATATCACTGCCAACCGTAAAAACTCCTCTGCTTTTCAGTTCGTTAAAGACATCATATCCAAGCTGTCCGCCTACGCCCGTAACAAAAGCTTTCATCAAGCACGTCCCTTTTCTTTATACATTTTGTCAAAGTAATTTCGGTACTCGCCCGAAATTATTTCCTCCCACCATTCTTTATTGTCAAGATACCACCTTATAGTCTGCTTTATTCCGTCTTCAAACTTTGTTTCGGGAAGCCAGCCCAATTCGTTGTGAATTTTTGTGGGATCTATGGCGTAACGCATATCGTGCCCGGGTCGGTCGGTAACAAACGTAATAAGATCTTCGGATTTTCCAAGCTCTTTAAGTATTGTTTTTACAACCTCAAGATTTGACTTTTCATTATGACCGCCTATGTTGTAAACCTCTCCGACTCTACCGCCTCGCATAACCAGATCTATAGCTTTGCAGTGATCCTTGACATAAAGCCAATCTCTCACATTTTCTCCTTTTCCGTAAACAGGAAGCGGTTCATCTGCGAGCGCTCTTGAGATCATCAGCGGTATCAGCTTTTCGGGAAAATGATACGGTCCGTAATTGTTTGAGCATCTTGTAACAGTCACGGGAAGTCCGTAGGTTCTGTGATAAGCGAGAACAAGCAGATCTGCGCCTGCTTTTGAAGAGCTGTACGGACTGCTGGTATGAATGGGGGTTTCCTCAGTGAAAAACAAATCCGGACGATCGAGAGGCAGATCACCGTAAACCTCATCGGTCGACACCTGGTGATATCTTTTTATTCCATATTTTCTGCACGCGTCCATCAGAACCTGTGTACCGATAATATTCGTTTGGAGAAATATTCCGGGGTCTTCGATAGACCTGTCCACATGGGATTCAGCGGCAAAATTTACAACTATGTCGGGGTGTTCTTCCTCGAAAAGCTTCTCGACAGCTTCTCTGTCGGAAATATCAGCTTTTACGAAACGAAAATTCGGATATTCCATTGCTTTCTTTAATGTTGACAAATTACCCGCATAAGTAAGATTATCCAAACAAATTATCCTGTCATCGCTATGTTCCTCCAATTCCAGATACACAAAATTGGAACCGATAAAACCGGCGCCGCCCGTTACTATTATAGTCATAAACTATTACTCCTTAATACATTATTTTACCCTCGGCAACAGATTTGAGATGTTTTCCGTATGGGGACTTTCCGTATCTTTCAGCACACTCCAGAAGCTTGTCTAAATCTATCCAACCGTTTTTGTATGCAATTTCTTCGGGGGAAGATATAACCAAGCCTTGATTTTTTTGAATAGTCTGAACAAACAAAGCCGCTTCAAGAAGATTGTCCATTGTTCCGGTATCGAACCACGAAAAACCTCTTCCGAGAAGTTTAACATTCAAGGTATTTTCACGCAGATATATCCCGTTCAGATCAGTGATCTCAAGCTCGTTTCTTGCCGACGGCTTAACTGTTTTTGCCTTTTGGCTCACTCCTGCCGGGTAGAAATACAGCCCTGTAACCGCATAATTACTTTTGGGAACTTCGGGTTTTTCTTCAATGGAAACTACTTTATTATTCTTATCAAATTCAACTATACCGAAGCTTTTCGCCTGTTCGTCTTTAACGTAATAACCGAAAATCGTAGCCTTTCCTTTTTGGGCATCGGCAGTGGCGGAACGCAGAATCGATCCGAGACCGTTTCCGTAAAACACATTGTCGCCCAACACCATTGCACAGGCATCATCACCGATAAATTCTTCACCTATCAAAAAAGCCTGTGCCAAACCATCGGGAGACGGCTGCTCGGCATAAGACAATTTTATTCCGAAATCGCTGCCGTCACCAAGCTGTTTTTCAAACAAAGGAAGGTCTTTGGGCGTTGAAATAATAAGTATGTCTTTTATGTTCGCAAGCATTAACGTCGAAAGCGGATAAAACAATAAGATTTTATCGTACAGCGGAAGTATCTGCTTTGATATAACTTTTGTTAAGGGATAAAGTCTTGTTCCCGATCCGCCTGCAAGAATAATTCCTTTCATATTTCCTCCTGTTTTAATTACAGACGCATATCACATCGGTAAAGTGCGGAATGTGCCGTAATTTATAAAAAGATCAGATAATGTCAAAATCATAAGCTTTAATATAGTATACCACACCTATTTTATAAAAGTCAATAGAGAACCGTTTTTTGGCGGCCGACCTGCTTAGTGTATAATTTTAGTGGGCAGCCGCCGAGCGGAATCAAACTTAAGGAAGCACTGATTAAATCTGGCGCTCATATTGCGAAGA
>CACYDY010000190.1 GCA_902773245.1 uncultured Ruminococcus sp. | reverse complement strand
TTTTCTCGAATTTCCTCATTAATGAGAAGTTCCTTGTTGCTAATTGTTAAGCACCTCCAACCGAAATATCAATAAAAAACGCAGACGTTTCCGTCTGCCGCACAACACTGCAAATACCCCATTTCACACACAAAACAGAGCAGTTCGCAAGTATTGACCCGTGCAGACGACACCCCACAGGTGAAAGCGTCAAACGCTTTGCTTTATTGTCCTTTAGTATTTTAACATCTTTTCCTTGTCTTGTCAACAATTTTTTTAAAATTTTTGAATTTGCCTGCAAAAGCTATTATACAGTTTCCTTTTCAAAAATATTCCTGTTTTTCAGACAGCGTTCTTTCTTCTTCCGCCGACAAGTTTATCTATTCAAAAAATCAGTTCCCGACAACAAACCGCTGTCATCGGGAACAATCGAAAGGAGAAACATGAAATAAAGAAATTTTTTGATTAACGACGCTATTAATAGATCTGATTGGACTCCTGAGATGATCTCTGCAATTCGGACTGTGACTTCTGATAGATCTTAGCGTACTTCGGAGAGGATCTGTATATTGAACCGTATTCTTCTTCGGTGATATCGGCATACTGCGCTTCCTCAAAGAAAGGGAACATTGTTCTGATCATAAGATTGCTGTCAATAAAGATCTTTGCTGTTTTGCAAAGGAAGAATCCGACTGCAGCGCCTGCAAGACCGCCTGCGAGAGGACCGTTTGTCGGCGCCAGAACAGCTGCTCCGATAGCTCCCACAAATACAAATCCTACAGTCATACCCACAACGATCTCAAGCGCCAGGAACAAAACATTCTGAGCAATTCTCTTCCAACAGTTGTAGTAGATCGCAAGTCCGTCGGCGGCGCTGTTGTACAGCGGCTTTCCGTCACGCCAGAACGTGTAGCCCAAGATGAGGTCGTATGTAAAGCTCAAAGCGAAGCCTACAATGATCTGAGCAAAAGAGATAAGCTGACCGAGAACGGGCACACTCTTCTTTCTCTCTGCAAATGCAAATGTGTTAAGATCCTTCTGCAGCTGCATAATGGCGCTCTTTACGGCAACCTTATAAGCCAAGTAATCATTGCACGTCGGAAAGCGGTACTCCACAGCCTCCTTAGCCATCGCATTCATATCCTCGGGGAGAACTCCGACCGAAACTGCGTCGGTCACAACCGCAACATGAGAAGCACGGAACTTATACCCCCAAAAGAAGTTAATTCCGAATCCAAAACCAATCGTTATCACAAGCCAGATGAGAGTTCCGATGATTCCAACCTCTCCCTTATAGATCGCCGAAATAATTTTCAGTGATATCAAGGACACAACCAGTGACGCGATCGGCATCAGCATTTTAAAGAATACGTATTTAAATGTTTTGGTAAAAATTTTATCGGGAGAAAGTTTATCCATTTTATGTAGCCTCCAAATTATATTTTCAAATTTAAATTTTCATAAATCTATTATACCACAATATTCACACAATTGTAAATAAGATTTCTAAAAATTTATCTACAAATGTTATTTATTTCTCAGTGATTTTTTCTTGCTTTTTTTATAATTTATATCAAACAGATAAAATTTTATTGATATTATTCATGTTTTTTCAAAATCAATTCTAAAAATCGTTAATTTTACAATAGCATTTTCAATAAAAATGTGTTATACTGTCTAAAGAGTTTTTTGCTTGAATTTTTTCGGAATTTAAGTATATGACGTATTATTTTCCGGTACACTAATACCGCAAAACCTTTGCAACGGAGGTAGAAACATGGCCGCACGCCAAAAACAACGGGCTGTTACATTTGCCGTCCTCGGTTTGATATGTATGCTCGGACTATGCTTTGAATTTGTTGTTATCATTTTTGAACAATTCGTATTTGACAAGACTTACTATCAATTCACAATAACAGAGAGCATAACTCACTGGGTACTGATAAGCGTTCTTTGGGGACTTCTCGGTTTGGTTCTTTTTTATGTTTCATCTCGGGTTTACGGGTTTGATTTCTCAAAAAAGAAACAGCTTCCTTCAAAAAAGAAAATGATCATCTGTTTTGCGGCGATCATTGCCGCTTTTTCATTAAAACTCGCAGTATACGGCGGCTGGAAGCCATATCTTGATTTTATTCGGTCGGGTTGGTTTCAGTTTATATTTGAATATATTTATAATTTGTTCCAGGCAATGATAATTCTTATCATGGCGGTATTTGCGCAGGAGGCGGTTGAACGTCTGCTGAAATCCCATAAAATCAAGCTGGCATATATTCCCTGGGGCGGCATCGTTTTAGGCTTGAGCTGGGGAGTTATCAACACCGTCACGGAAACCAACACGGCAGTTTCTGTATGTTACATCTTACTTTCGCTGCTGATCGGCATCGGTCACATTGCATCAAACAAAAATATATACCTGTCTTATATTTTGACGGTCTTGATCCTGCTGATATAGCTGCAAAGGGGCGAATCACACTTGTTGATTTGCCTTTTGTTTTTTACACGGAATATACACTGACATTTTTCCATACCGAAACATATTAATATAATTATACACAATACCCAAAAATATGTCAATAGCAAATAACAATAAAATATAAATCTTACAATTACTAAAAAACCCGACTCAAGCTTTAATCAAAAGCCGAAGTCGGGTTTTATTACCAATTTATTTAATCACTGTCCGCAGCTAAAGGATTATTGCCTGTCGACCCAAGGTTTTGGTTCCATTTAACATTTATTGACACCGCCTATCGGGGCTAACGCCCCGAACCCGACATACATTCACTCTACTCTTAAGTTGCGGATTATAATTTATTTATCCTTTTTCTTCAAAGAAAGCTTTTTCTCCTCGCCTTTGAGAAGCCTCTGAATGTTGGTTCTGTGTTTTATGACAACCGAACCGCAAATTACAAACGTAAGCGCAGTCACAGCCGCAACGTAATCCAAAGACACGTCGCCGACGCTTTTGAAATTATAAAAATACGTCACAAAAAATGTAGCCGCAAATATTGCAAACGCAGCTATGATAGAACTGATCGACACTATTTTAGTGCAGATAAACACTATCGCAAACACTACAAATCCGATCGCAAACACAGGGAAATTTATCATCGCAGTAAGCGCCGCAACGGTTACGACTCCCTTTCCGCCTTTAAATTTGAAATACACCGGGAAAATATGTCCCAAAAAGCAGCACATACCCGCAAGATATTCACCGTAACCCCACAATTCCCTTTGGGAAATCACGTCTGTGTTAAGTGTTTTAATGACAAATCCGCCGATGAGAACAGAAATCACACACTTCAAAAAGTCACCGACAAACGTTATTATTCCGGCAGTTTTTCCAACCGAACGCATCACATTAGTGAAGCCGCCGTTGCCGCTGCCCATGGTTCTGATGTCCTTGCCGGTAAAAATCTTCGTTACAATGATCGCAATATTCAAGCTGCCCAACAAATAGGCTGCCACCATTACGAAAGCTATCTTTAAAACATTAGTTACATCGCCAAACAAACTAAGCATTGCCAACCCTCTTTTTTAAACTTAATTTTTGTCGCCTCGTTCACGAACGACAAAATGTATCGGAGTTCCTTCAAGTCCGAAGCTATCCCTTATCCTGTTTTCGAGATAGCGTCTGTATGAAA
Organism: uncultured Ruminococcus sp.; assembly: GCA_902773245.1. GTDB lineage: Bacteria > Bacillota > Clostridia > Oscillospirales > Acutalibacteraceae > RUG592. Next base: position 2,855 of record CACYDY010000190.1, on the reverse strand, counting down.
AATGGAAAAGCTCCGAGGAGTTTACAAAGCAAACAAATGTCGGCGGTTTTGTAGAAGCCTGTGTCATGTAGAATATTTTCAAGCGTCTGCCCTTGTCGGTCGGCGGCTGAACTCTTGCGACCGCTTCGGCGAGAATATCATTCAAAACACCCGTTTTTATTCTCATGGCGTTCGAATTGGCAACAAGCTTAATCAGTTCGAAAAGCTTGTCAACACGCTGACCCGTTTTTGCGGAAATAAAAATCATCGGCGCATACGACATGAAAGAGAAATCCACTTCAAGCTTTTTTCTGAACTGATCCATAGTTTTTCCGTCTTTTTCAACGGCGTCCCACTTGTTGACTGCGATAATACACGCTTTGCCGGCTTCGTGGGCAAGCCCCGCAACCTTTGAATCCTGTTCGGTAAAGCCTTCGGCTGCGTCTATCATTATTACGCACACATCGCTTCGCTCGATCGCCATCTTAGCTCGCAGAATGCTGTACCGCTCGATATTGTCGGTAATACGGTTCTTTCTGCGGATTCCTGCCGTATCGGTGAAGTTGAATTTTCCGTGAGAATTTTCTACCAAGGTGTCGATAGTATCTCTGGTTGTACCTGCAATATCGGATACAATACATCTGTCGTCGCCTACCATTCTGTTGATCAGCGATGATTTTCCCGCATTTGGCTTTCCGATAACTGCGACCGAGATCACATCGCTCTCGGCGTCTTCTTCGACCTCGGGAGGGAAATACTCAAACACAGCGTCAAGCAAATCGCCCGTACCGTGACCGTGAACGGAAGAAACGGCGATCGGATCGCCGAGTCCGAGATTATAAAACTCATAAAAATCGGGAGTCACCTCTCCCACACCGTCGCATTTGTTAACGCACAAAACAACCGGTCTTCCGCTTTTCAAAAGCATAGAAGCTACCTCGCTGTCTGTTGCGACCATTCCTGTTTTAACGTCAACGACAAGTATCGTCACATCAGCCGCCTCGATAGCAAGCTCGGCTTGTCTTCTCATTTGAGAGAGAATTATATCGTCCGTTTTCGGCTCGATACCTCCCGTGTCAATGAGTGTGAACGTTCTGTTTTTCCATTCGCATTCGCTGTAGATTCTGTCACGTGTAACACCCGGTGTGTCGTCAACGATGGACAATCTTTGACCTATCAGCTTGTTAAAAAGCGTAGACTTTCCTACGTTAGGTCTGCCGACAATGGCAACTATTGGTTTCGCCATACTTTTCTCTCCTTTCAGCACCGAAATATTTCAATCTATTCTTAAGGAAGCACTGATTAAATCTGGTGCTCATATTGCGCAGAATTTTTTCAGGCAAATTGTGCGAAAATTGCGCAGGAATACTGTCGTATTTCAAGCGATTTGAGTGCAATTTGACGAAAAAAGCAAGCAAGATGAGTGCCAAGCCCGTAGGGCTTGATTTATTCAGTGGTTCCTTAAACCTTTGGGATCATCAGCATAAAGTTCAAAATAACCGCAGCTCGAACCGGGGCGACTATTTTTTGTTAAGAATTGCTGCTGCCTCTTAAAAGCTTTTCCTGCCGATCCAAAAAATTGGTTCTATCTTACATTTTGACGCTGCCCATACCCCCAACCCCCTTTCCCGGGTGGGAAAGGGGGCTTTCGGGCTGTGGGCAAAGCCCACAGCCTATCGGGGACTGCGTCCCCGAACCCCTGCATCAGATCTGCGCATCATCTTATTCCGGCATAATCAAGCCGGTTATTCCTTATCGCCCTTATCGCCAAGCTTGGTCAGTCTTAAAATATGAGGAATAGCAGTCGGCAGCACCAAGATCAGTCCCAAATAGAACTTCAGGATCAGCAATACCACAACGCCTATTACAACGATTGCCAATCCGACAACCGACAAAATTATATCATTTTTCTTATCCATATTTTCCTCCGTAAAATCCAAAAAGCTTCACAGCCGATATCCCGATCGGACAATAAAACGAGAAGCCGTCCTAAAAATTAAAAGGGAGGAAAAGCCTCCTCCCTTAACCAATAATCAATCTTCAACCTTAATTACTTCTCTGCCGTTGTACATACCGCAGTTGCCGCAAACTCTGTGAGGAGCTTTATACTCGCCGCAGTTGGGGCAAATTGAAAGAGCCGGAGCCTTAAGCTTCCATACGTTGCTTCTTCTTTTATTCTGTCTTGCGCTTGATACTTTTCTCTTTGGTACTGCCATTTTAAAGAGCCTCCTTAATATTTATGAATATCTTATTTGATATTCGACACTTAGATCTTAAAAAATTATAACAAACTTTTGAGAGCCTCCAAACGAGGATCAATTTCACGAGTGTCACAGGTGCATTTTTCCTTGTTAAGGTTTGCGCCGCACTTCTGACAAAGCCCCCTGCAGTCCTCTTTGCACAAATGCTTTGAGGGCAGATCAAGAAGAATGTCGGTTGTGACTGCCTCGTCCAATTCTAACATAAAGTCGGGAGTTTCAATGTATTCCCCCTCGTTTTCCCCTACGAGAGATTGTACAAGCGTGTGATTAAAGCTGCGACAAAATGAAGTTATGGTTTCCTCACCGCATCTGTCACAGGGCGCAGTATAGTCGAACGCTGCCGTAACCGCCAGATTAACGACTCCCGCACGATTGACTGCATTTGCCGACACCTTCACAGGTGTTAAAAACGGATGCGTGCCGTTAAAATCCAATTCATGCAGATCAAGTTCATAATCCGCATTAAGTTTTTCGTCTTCGGTCAAAAAAACCTTTTTCAAATTCAACAGCATAACGCACCTCAATAATCTACGCAAAACTCCGATTTTACTTGAAATACCGCATATAATTATACAATATTAATAACTCTTTGTCAATATAAAAAAGGTTACAAAT
>CACYDY010000189.1 GCA_902773245.1 uncultured Ruminococcus sp. | reverse complement strand
GGGGGTATGGGTGACGTCAATAAATGTTAAATAAAACCAACATCTTGGGTCGACAGGAATAAATCCTTAAGTTGTAGATAGTGAATTACTATCCACAGCTTAAGGAAAGCGAAGTTCCTCAAAGATTCGCTCAGACCGTTTGCGCTTAAGTTGTGGACTGCGATTTTTCTTAGATAGGGAGTTTAAATATGAAAAAAATATTGTATTTCACTATGCTTATAGTTGTGAGCGCGTTGATTTTCGGCGGCTGCAGTCAGACTACCGAAGATACTTTGTCTGATACCGCTGTATCATCTGATAGTACCGAAAACTCAAAGGATACCGCAGCGGACAATGAAAAAACCTTCGATGACTTTGTAGCTTATATGACAGAGGGCGGCTTCATAAAAGGCAGCCCCGTTGAAATGACAGCAAATACGATCGGGGCTTCAAAGGGCAGCAGATATTCCATGGGAACAAATACGACATCAAAGGTATATGTGGAGCTTTATGAATATGAGGATACCGAGTCGGATGTCGCTTCAAAAATTCTGAATGAAGCGAAAACGAGCGGTACATTCACATTCTATACAAGCATGGAAAGCGCAACCCAAAACACCGTTGCGGCTGTGAGTGACAACGGAAAGTTTTTGATGTTATATACCGATTCCTCAACAAGCGGCACAAATGTTGACACCAAGAATAAAGCTGTTGAAGCAGTTAAAAATTTTGGTAAATAATTATATTTATAAAAGGCAGATCGGTTTGATCTGCCTGAATTTTTACAGCCAAAGAGTATTGAGATACCGTTTAGAAAAAAATGATTATAAACAAGCAAAAAGGACTCGCATATGCAAGTCCTTTTTGTAGTTCGCATGCTTATTTACAATTAACCGATGTCAACGCCAAAGTTGCTGCAAAGAGCTGCAAGACCGCCCGAGAAGCCGCTTCCGATAGCATTAAACTTCCATTCGCCGTTATGTCTGTACAAATCTGCAACAACAACGGCAGTTTCAACGGAGAAATCCTCGCCAAGATCATACTTGATAAGCTCTGTTCCCGAAACAGCGTCAACAACACGAATATAAGAATTTTCTACCATACCGAAGTTCTGGTTTCTTGCGTCAGCCTGATCAATGGTAACGGTAAAGCTGATTCTTTCGACATCAGCCGGAATAGCGTTGAGATCAATGTTGATAACCTCGTCGTCACCCTCGCCTTCACCGGTTCTGTTGTCGCCCATGTGTTCAATTCCGGGGCCAACCTTTTGATTGTAGAAAATAAAATCGTCGCTGCTTCTGACTTTTCCGGTGCCGGCAAGCATAAATGCCGCTGCGTCAAGGTCAAACTGTGCGCCGCCGTCATAACGGTTAACGTCCCAGCCAAGACCTACCATGATTTTTGTGAGAGCAGCGCTGATTCCTGCGTCTGCGGCAACCTTTGCCAAACTTACTTTTCCGCCTTTACTTAAACTAACGGGCATAATAAACTTCCTTCCTTATAAAAAATATTATAATATTGCAAAAACAATATGTATTGCATAATTAAAGACCGAGCATACCGCCAAGACCGCCAAGTCCGCCAAGACCACCGGCTCCGCCTGCGCCGCCCGGACCACCGGGACCGCCTATACCGCCGAGCATACCGCCAAGCTGACCGAGTGTTCCCTGAACGCTCTGAGCTGCGCCGCCGAGAGTCTGATTCTGCTGTCTTTGCGCTCTCTGACCGGACGAACCGCCGTCCATACCGATGTTAACACCCGACTCTCTCTCGAGAGGCTGAATGATAACGGTTGCGGGATTGTTGCCCGACCACTCAAACATATAAGTTTCACCCGATGCCTGACCGATAAGGTTCTTCCATGAAAGATCAAGCTTGAATCCGGGATCTCCGCCGATCCAGCAAACTACTGCGTCCGGATCGACCTCAAGAGTAGATCTGTTCTGAACATTGCTCAAAACGATCGGGTTGCCGTCTACAAGAACAGCTACCTGAGCATTGGGGCCAACACCTGTGAGAGTTGAAGTTGCAAGACCCTTTTGAGAAATAACACCCTGAGCAAGGAAACGAACGCCGTAACGGCAGTCCGATGTAAATGCAAGAATGTTCTCCGACTCAACGGAAATAGTTTCGCCCTGTCTGAGGTTATAAACAACAACGTGCTGAGCGTCGTTAGCGTAGTAGGTAATATTGTCACCGCGGTTTACGACCTTCATCAAAGGAAGATTTTCACCGGTGAAGCGGCGAGTGAGCTGACCGAGAGCAGCCTGAAGAGGATTTCCCTGAGGACCGAGAAGAACCTTTTCAAATTGATAGTTCTTTGCTCCGTAGCATTCACCGCAGATGAACGCACCTGCTTTTGTGTAAAGAATGTCGCCGCCGCCCTGGCTGGTGACTTTAAGTGTAAGCTCGTTTAAAGTTTCTAATTTAAGCATTAGACTTGACTCCTTTTATAGTATTTTCTATGACATCTTTGATATAACATCGAAAAGCGGATCGTCCGAACTCTTAATCGGCGACATTTACGCCGTAGATCGCACACAAACCGGCAAGATCTTCCGCAAAGCCGTTTCCGACAGGATTGAATCTCCACTGACCGCCCTTGTTGTAAACCTCGCCGACAACCATTGACGTAACGGTTGCAAAGTAGTCGGTAAGCATAAACTTGACAAGCTCTTTTCCCGTGGATTTGTCAACAACACGAACATAAGCGTTTGAAACCATGCTGAAATTCAAATGCTTTTCAAGAGCCTCGTTGATCGTAACGATAAATACGATCTTTTGGACATTGTTGTTGAGTTTGTTAAGATTGATGTTAATAATTTCGTCATCACCTGCGCCCGCACCGTCGGTGCTGTCGCCGAGATGAACAATACTTCCGTCGGGGCTTGTCGGCTGACCGTAGAAAACAAACCAATCGTCACCGATAACCTTGTTGTTTGCTCCGAGCATGAACGCCGAAGCGTCGAGATCGCAGGCTTGATTCAGAATATCCCAGCCAAGACAAACCTGAATTTCCGAAAGATTGGGGTTGATCTGAGAGAGTGACATTTTCTGACCTTTTTTCAGATGAACTCCGGTTCCCTGGGGACGCTGTCTTGGAGCGACAGGCTGAGTGTTCTGCATGGGCTGAGCAAAATTATTCTGCGTGGGCAGAGGATTTTGAGTCGGCTGAGCAAAATTATTCTGCGTGGGCAGAGGATTTTGAGTCGG
>CACYDY010000188.1 GCA_902773245.1 uncultured Ruminococcus sp. | reverse complement strand
TATCCCACTCATAATTACGCTGATATGGAGGAATAAAAAATGTTACATCATTGTTTGATAACATTGACAAAAGATAACTATCATTAGGTATCATGTAATTTTTCCTCCCCTGTTATTCTCCCCAGTCCTCGCCGTCAATAGTGAGCGGCATCGGCTTAATCATTGATTCGATAAAGTCAATCTCTTCCTGAGAAAGGTCATATTTTGCATACAAATCCTCATCATTCCAAGTCTTAGAGAAGTCTTGGACAGGAACAAATGCAAATGTTGCTTTTGATATGTGCTGGGTCGAGGTTAATAGCGAAACCAAAAAACGAACAAATTTCGTGTGTAAATACCCATATAAATTTCTTGCCTCATCCTCATTATCAAAAGTATCAATTACTATATATGTTTCTGTACACACCTCACACGGTCTTAACACTTCCATAGTGGAAAAAATTCTTCGTCTGCCATCTTTATCAGCTCTGCCTGCGTGGTCATATGTTAAGTAAGACATTATAACTTTCCATTTATCAATCCAATCTTTGCCATTACTTACTTGACTACGTATAAATGGTCCTCGGCCGCCATTATAGCGTAATATAATATCGCCTTCTTCAGTAGGCTTTACATAAGTTCGTAATCCGAAAGGTTTTTGGGAGCTCACTTTTTGTGAATAAAATGCATCTGTTTTACTCTTAACTTTATTAACAATACTTAATGCATCGCTATCACGAATAAGAGTAGGAAATTCATTTAAATGTCGTATCGAAATTTTTTCCTTGCCGTTGTGCTTGTTTATTATAGAACATTTTCCATGTGTATTATCTGCCCATAAAATATAACAAATACCGCCAGCTATATCCACACCCGGGAAGCATTCATTCGAGTCCGTAAAATCAACTATCATCCTTATTCTATCATCGTTTAGCATTTCATCCCTAAATGAATCCAAACCCCGTCCACCAGAATACCATCGGGCGGGCATAATCATAGATATGTATTTTGGTTTAACGTCTTTTGCTTGATTCATAAACAATTGATAAATAGGCGTTGCACTCGCTTTGTTACCACCATCACTAAGCTGATAGGGCGGATTGCCTACAATTGCATCAAACTTCATTCTTTCACCTTCTTTTTTCCATGTGTTTGGATTTGTAAGTTTGCGTGACAGTCTGTCAGGATTTTTCATGCGTTCCAGCAGCTTCGACAGGTACAGCGTGTTTACCTCTGCGCCCGTGTAGCCTGCAAGCGTTCTTTTCGTAATATTACACGCCATTTTAGTTTGGCAGAGAATAAAGATATTTTCTTTCAAGGTTTCCTGCCACAGGCGATAGGCTTCCTCAAATGGCACATTACTTTCAAGCCCATTGAGCTTTAAGGAATAGATACTATATGCCATATAAAGAGGATACAACCCGCTCTTTGAGTTCATTTCCAAAATTCTTGCGTCCGAATCAAGGAAAATGTCAGAGGTTACTTCTCCGTGTTCAATAAGGCGCGGCTCCTCAATGTCTTCGGTGTAACCTTCGTTATAAAAGTTATATCCGCCGATTGTATCGCCAAGATGCATATTAACAACTCGCCAAGGGGTGAGTACGGTTTCTTTGGCAGGATTTTTAAAGTGACTAATTATTTCAATAATTCGCGAAGCTCGCTTAATCGGAGCAAACTCATCAGCGGCTTTTGCAAGCTGACGAATACGAAGACCCGCCGCCAACAAAACATCCTCGTCATAATATTTTAGAATCTTTTTAAACAAATTCTTGCTGAGTTTATCAGGCATAAAGATTTCCCATGACTCATCATCAACAAGTCCAGCAAAATCAGAAAGTTTGATTTCTTCATTTATATCAAGGTCAAGTCCATAGAACATCAGCGGAAGCCGAATTGAAACAGCCCGGAGCAGATTTAAAACTTTAGCACGCTCTTTCTTTTGCTTGGCAAATTTTTCGAGGAGTTCTTTTTCCTCCGGAGTAAGCTCTTTCTTTTTTTTATACTTTTTTTGCTGAGCTTCCGCGTATTGTTCATCAGTTAAGCCTTGGTCATTAACCTTTACCTTGGGCGGTTGTCCCTTTTTACGAGGATAGACTACATCGCTCAACTTGCGAAGTATATCCACGTCAAATTCATCCATGACAATTCCTGTATCCTGTTTATAGATAGAATCGTCATCAAAGCCACTATTAATTGCGCGATCTACAGATATTTTCTTAATCTGACGCATCATTGTATCGACGCTGTAAGGACGCATTGATGTTCCTTCGACAGCTAATACAGGGCAAAAATTAAGGAATTCTCTCATTGCTTGGCGGCTATCCTTATCGGTTTTCTTGGATTTTTTGCTTAGTCTGTTAACCTCGGCAACCACCTTTAGGGCTCTGTCAGGAGCAAAATCAAACACATAACAGTTTTCTTTTTGCTTACCTTCAATTACTCCCGGGGACTGCACACGGAAAATAGACTGCATATATCCTCCGGCAGACACCGAGGATGAGCCTGTCAGCATCATTATTCCAGTCCAGTCACGAACAGTAACACCTGTTGTGAGCTTACCGCAAGATATAGTAATGGTGTACTCGTGATTATTTATATTATCTTTGACGAGTTTGAGTGCTTTATCATATGGCTGTTCTTCGTCGCCGTTACCAGCTATATTTGCAACCGAATAGAAGCGAAAAACCTTGTGCTGTTTCAAAAGCTTGCTTAATGCTTTTGCTTCCTTGACACCCGGTACAATCCAGAATGTATGTTTAAACATAGCTCTGTATTCTTCGCGTGAGAAAGGATAGTTATTTTCTTCGCTGTCGTTGGTAATGAGATTAAGGAAGGATTTTATATCATCCTCGTGGACAAAGTCGCCACGCCTCGCGCCATCGGGCATAGTACGAAAATCGGCCTTAGGATCGCCCGTCCATGTACGGAAAAACTCTCTGAAATTGAATGCTGAGTTTTCTGTTACAAAGCGATAGTTATGTGGCATAGAATCCGATAAATCGAAAGTTAAAATATTCATCGTGGGCAGCTCTGCATATGGATTCTTTTCATTGGGGTGGAGCTTATCCCATTCTTTTTTCATTCTTTGTTCGTCAACATATGTCCAAGTAAAAATGTTATCTTCCTCAAATCGCCCTGAAATATTGTAGGGAGTACCTGACAACATTAAGAGCTTTGTGCCGTTTTCTTCCCTGAACAGTTCCTCCTGAACCCTTTGTCCTAAATCGGTCTGTGTGCCTTCATGAGCTTCGTCGATAATAACTAAATCCCATACTAAGTCAAACACGCCGTTATTTTTGTTGAACTTTCCGCCAACACGCTTTGAGCCACGTAAATCCTGTATAGAAGCAAAATAAACAAAGGGGATTTCGTTAGCTACAAGCTCTTTAATCTTTTGGTCGTTTGCATAATCCATAGCCTTATCATATAAATCCATTTTTGCATCGGATTTATTTATAAAAATATGGTTTGTATCGTGAAACATCAGTTCATGGTCACTGAGCCAACCGTCTTCAACTGCCGGACGATGTGTAACGACAATAACACGCTTGTATCCTTCTTCTTTGATAAGCTGATAGGCGGTTACGGTTTTCCCGTAACGCATTTTGCAGTCCCAAAGCATAGTATTGTGTGTACGAAAGATATTCCGAGTCTTTTTGACATTATCGGCTTGTTCCTGACGCAACTCTATTTCAGAGTATGGTTTTGCTTTAGCGTCTGAATTATGTTCTGATGGTTTTTCTATAGCATCTTTGCCTTCTTTATAGGCTTTAATAGCATTTTTACCATCTTGGAGGGTCATTCGAATCCATTCAGAGTCGCGTCCGCTCTCATAATGAGTTTCAACTATGAATCCTGAACGCTTGAGCAGAGAGATAACATCTTTGTCAGTGAAGACCGACTCTTGAACAACGCCGTCGGACATTGTGATTTTTCGCCAAGCAAGCTCAGTGTGTAACAATTCATATCGATTCAGAGCTGTTTTGGTTTCATCATCAATTCGCTTTTTGCAAAAATAATTCAATTCATCACAGTTATTCGTAAGTTCTCTCGCACTTTTAATAGAATCGAAGGAGGTCATGCCGAGTTTAAGGATTCCTTTATGGGTATCATCTTCGATCTTAAAAATATACAGGGCTTTATATCTACAGGTGTTTTTAATCCTACTCATCGTACTCCCTCCTTTATCATATCCACATAACGAATTTTTCTGTTATTATCCCAATCCATAATTATGCTGTAGGCACCGTTATGCAATTTAATATCGTTATATTTACAGCCGGGGCATGGCGTTTTCTCGGCATATCCAAACAAATCGGGTTGATTTGCTTCCTCGTGACAGCTATCAGGAACTACATATTTAATTCCGTCCATCTGCCAGATATTCCATGAGATAATATTTGCGAAGAACACCAGATGGTTGATTGATAAATCTTCTTGGAATTTGTATTTGTATGCATCTATTACAGTAAACAACAAATTCTCGCGCGCAAGCAGAACATTGTCTCCCTGCCAGTCGAAACCGTAAGTGCTCTGTAGTGCTATTGTAGCATAATGGAGAAAGTCGTTTTTATTATCAGTGTTCTCACAGACAATTCTCAACTTTCTATCAAGTAATCCTATGCGTTCCATAAATGGAATTGCATCTCCAGTGACCGTGTCATATCTACTGCAAAGGTAGGGAGCTTCTCCACAAGAAACTTCCAACCGAGCAGCAGAAACGTAATCTTTCCAAGTTTTCTTTAGCTTTTTACTGAAAGACACGGACCTTGAATTAATCTTCCATCCGTGTTCGGTTTCCTTGTTGAATGGGCTTGTTTTACGCTCAAACCATGCGCAGTCTATAAGGTTGTTTTGTTTATTGCATATCCATGCCGGAGTAAATACTTCAGCTTTGTTTCTGACTCTATTCACTCTTTCTTCCTCTGATTTGGAGATACGCGGCTTAATTACTTCTCCATTTGTGCCTGTTACAAGCTCCGATGTTATTTTGTCATGGAATCCGTAGCCAAAGCCACGCTCTTCATAGTCATCAGTCGCCCAAATAATATTCAAACCTGTACTGTGGTCAATAAGAAGAACATTGAGGAGTTCTTGATCTAAATCGTATATATAATTTTCTTTAATATCAACCTTAAAATCCATAAGCTACTCCGAAAGACATTTTACACTATAATTTTACCATATTAAATATAAAGTGGCAAGCATATTTATGTTTTTTTAATTATCATAACAAACAACGAACGGCTTTTGGCGTGATTTGCTGCTATTATCCCATCCTATGATTTAAATTTCAAAAAGAGAAAATAAGTTTTTTCCTTTATAATATATTAATAATTTTGTTATGCGTATATATAGCACTATAAATCAGAATTGTAAACTGAAACTAATCATCGGAGTTGCCGCTGTAATAATCTTCGGCATCCTCGTAATCGTAAAAATCATCATAGTGATCATAGTAGAAATCATCCGCGTCCACATAATCCTTTGCGCTGAATTCATCCTTGGATTTGCTGGACTTTGAGGAACTTGATTTGTAAGTGTTCTTTTTGGTAGTCGGTTGAACGGTAGATGATTCCGCCCTTCTTACATAAGAGGATCCTGAACTGACGGATTTTGACGAATTACCGGAATAGGAACTTGAAGAGGTACTGTACGACCTCTTATATGAACCGGACGAATATGGCTTTTGATTGGTCTTGCTGCAAGAACCAAAGACAGCCAGCACAATAATTACAAGCACAATTATCACTGCTGTCGTTCCACAGCCAGAACCCTTCTTGGGCTTGCGTGAATTGCTCCCACCGGAGTTCTTCATGGATTCCTCAAAAATCCTGTACTCAATATACTCATCCAAAAAATCATCATGGTTAGTCATAACAGCACCTCCT
>CACYDY010000187.1 GCA_902773245.1 uncultured Ruminococcus sp. | reverse complement strand
TTCGCTTCATTTGCCTGCTCTTTGCCCTACCTTCGTGGGCGCTGCCCACACCCGCCCGCTTTTGAAAAAGCGGGGCAAAACTTTAAATAAGCTTCGCATTACCTTCTGCGTCAAAATTTGTCCCTTATAGTACCAAACTAAAACTGTACACCTAAAAAAATCAAAAAACGGCTTTTACAAAATGACAACAAAATAGTATAATAGTGACATATTCAAAAAGAGGAGATTCTGAATTATGAACTTAAAACAGAAAAAGCTGCTTAATTATGTTTTGGTGGGCGTGATGGCGGCGATGATATTCGTAACTACATATTTCTTGAAAATACCGATAACTACTCCGGCGGGTCCTACGATGATAAAGGTGAGCAATATTTTAATACTGCTCGGTGGAATGCTTTTCGGCGGAGTTTACGGAGGACTTGCGGCAGGTATCGGAAGCGGGCTTTATGATCTGCTCGATCCCGTTTACATTACAAGCGCTCCGCTGACTTTCGTAAGGTTTTTTATAATGGCTTTTGTTTGCGGTTCAATTTCCAATTTCGGTAAAGCAAACGGAACTAACTCCAAAAGAAATGCTGTGGCTGCGGTGAGCGGCGGTTTGGCGTATTGGCTTTTGTATATCGGTGAGAGCATAATCAAGCTCATGATCGAGGGCAGCGCTTTTGTTCCTGCTGTGGCTGCGACTGCGCCAAAAATGGCAACATCGGGAATTAATCAGATCATTGCAGTTGTAGGTTCTTTGATTTTGATAGTTCCGCTCAACAAGGCGCTCAAAAAGTATTTGCCAAAATTTATTGCCGATAATTCCAACGAAACAGCCGACTGAACCTCTCGGATTTTAGGGCACCTCTACAAACCTTTTGCCGCTCATCTGCACCACATCTGAACGACATTAGGTTTTTAGAACTGCCCTTTAAACGAATTTGATCGGTTGTTTTGTATTTTTTCAATTTCATAAAACACACAAGCGGAAAGCTCATGCTCGTTTTTGGAGTGTGGGCTTTTTGCTGTGCCGGTGTTTAAACTCCAAATAATTGCTTTGATTTATAGTTTTTGATTTCGCTGAGGGGAATTTGTCGATCTTTTCTGCTTTGTTCCGTTAGCGACGAGGCTCCGCCCTCGTCCCGCAAACTTTTGAAAAAGTTTGATCAAAACTTTAATTAGCAATTTTGAGTATAAGCACGGCGATGCGGCGTAAAAATTATTACAATAAAAATAAAGCAGATATTTTTTGTCTTTTGTTGTAATTGCCAAAAATAAAGCGACAGGCTCATTTTGGATTGAAAATAAGGTTGTTTTGTGATATAATATCTCAGATAAATTATATGTAAAAGAGGTAAAAAATTTTGGGTATAAGAGAAAATCTCAGAAATATAGCTATTATCGCTCACGTTGATCACGGCAAAACTACTCTCGTGGATCAGCTGCTTTTGCAGAGCGGTACTTTCCGTGAGAATGAAGAAGTAGCCGAACGTGTGATGGACAGCAACGACCTGGAGCGTGAAAGAGGTATCACGATACTCTCGAAAAATACGTCGGTAATGTATAACGGCACGAAAATCAATATTGTCGATACTCCCGGTCATGCCGATTTTGGCGGCGAGGTCGAACGTATTCTTATGACGGTTGACGGCGTTCTTTTGTTGGTTGACGCATTTGAGGGCTGTATGCCGCAGACTCGTTTCGTTTTGAAAAAAGCTCTCGGTTTGGGTAAAAAACCGCTTGTGGTTATTAATAAAATCGATCGTCCCGGAGCAAGACCTGCGGAGATCGTGGACGAGGTTCTCGATTTGTTTATCGAACTCGGAGCAGACGACGATCAGCTTGAGTTCCCTGTTGTTTATGCGTCGGGACGCGACGGCTTTGCAACTCTCGATCCCGATGAACAGGGTGTTGACATGAAGCCGCTTTTCGATAAAATTATCGAAGAGATCCCTGCGCCGCAGGGCGACCCCGACGGAGGACTTCAGCTTTTGTTCTCAAACATCGACTATGACGACTATGTTGGCAGAATTGGTATCGGAAGAATCGAGAGAGGTTCTGTCAAAGCAGGTCAGCAGGTTGCTTTGTGTCAGAAGGACGGCGCGGTAAGAAACGTTAAAATAACTAAGCTTTATCAGTTTGAGGGCTTGAAAAGAGTTGAATCGGACTCCGCCGAGCTTGGAGATATTGTTGCTGTGAGCGGTATTGCCGATTTGAATATCGGTGAAACGGCTTGTTCGATCGACTGCATTGAGCCGCTTCCTTTTATAAAAATTGACGAGCCGACCGTTTCGATGATGTTCCTTGTTAATAACAGTCCTTTCGCAGGTAAAGAGGGCAAGTTCGTAACATCGAGAAATATCAGAGAGAGATTGTTCAAAGAGGTTGAAACCAACGTTGCAATGAGAGTTGAGGAAACCGATTCCGCCGACACGTTCAGAGTTTCGGGCAGAGGTGAGCTTCATCTTTCGATACTCATTGAGCAAATGCGTCGTCAGGGATATGAATTTCAGGTTTCACGACCGACGGTTATCTACAAAAATATAGACGGCGTTACTCACGAACCGATAGAGTATCTTATTATAGAAGTTCCCGAAAGTTATGTCGGCGCCGTTATGGAAAAGCTTGGTTCAAGAAAAGCAGAACTTATAGATATGGGTACGAGAGAGGGCGGAACTACTCACATCGAATACAAGATCCCCGCAAGAGGGCTTATGGGTTATCGCTCCGAGTTCCTTACGGATACAAACGGCAACGGTATTATGAACCATGTGTTTGACGGCTATGAACCGTATAAGGGAGAAATTGCGACTCGTCATCAGGGTTCGCTTATTGCGCACGAAACAGGCGATTCAACCGGCTACGGATTGTTTGCGGCTCAGGACAGAGGTCGTATGTTCATAGGCCCCGGTGTTCCCGTTTATGAGGGAATGATCGTCGGCGCAAGCCCCAAGGTTGAGGATATTGTCGTAAATGTCTGCAAAAAGAAGCATATTACCAACACACGCGCGTCGGGTTCCGACGAAGCGCTCAAGCTTACTCCGCCGACAATACTGAGTCTTGACCAGTGCCTTGAATTTATAGCTGAGGACGAGCTTGTGGAAGTAACGCCAAAGAGCATAAGACTCAGAAAAACTATTCTCAGCAAAGAGCAGAGAATGAAAAAACAATTCAAAAAATAATGAAAAAAGGAATAGTTTACGCTGTCGGAGTCGGG
>CACYDY010000186.1 GCA_902773245.1 uncultured Ruminococcus sp. | reverse complement strand
TTTGACGCAGGCGGTAAAGTCACCCAACTCAAAAAGTCGGTATGCGTTTTTCGTCCGGCGTTGCCGGTTCTTCGTTATCACAAATCAAAAAGGAAGCTTTACCTTGCCCCCAAGCTTGCTTGTAAGCTTATCGGCAGCACCGCTTTTTACTTTCTCTAAAATGGCATCGTAAATTTTAGCACACTCTGCTTCGGGCATTTTTGTTTCCTTTGCAATAAATTTTACTGCCTCGTCTTTGTTTTGAAGAGATTTCAAAAGCTCGGGGTTGTTCTTGAACTTTTCAACCATCTGTGTAATCTTATCGTTCATTTGTATCTCACCTTTCTTTAATTAATTATCATTATTATAACATAGCTTTACAAAAAACATTGTCAAAAAACTTCTTATCAAGATAGTGAAGCCGAAAAAAATCCGTCGTCACCAAGCAGCCAAATCTCCTCAAAACCGCATTGATACGCCAATTCACACATTGAATCCAACTTGTAATCAATTGTCGAAACAGCGTGGCTGTCACTTGTAACAGTGATCCTTCCGCCTTGCCGTGCTATCTTTTTGAGAATAGTCATGCTCGGATACGGCTGATTTGTGTAACCCTTAGACATTCCGCCCGTGTTTATTTCAAAAATCCTGTCCCGGCAAATAAGCGTTTTCAATGCTTTTTCATAAGCCGCAATATATCTCGGGTGTTCCCTGTCGAACAATGAATTGTCGGAATTGAATTTCTCGGGCAAATCAAAATGTCCGACAATGTCACATTTTGTCTTGTTGAAAACATCGGATACCGTTTGATAGTAATCTTCAAGGAAAGCATAGATATCTCCGTTGTAAAACCTGTTTACGCTGTCACAGACTATCTGTTTGGTTTCATCTACGGGAATATACTCCCCGTTTTTAAGTACGTAATGCACCGAACCGATCAGATAATCGGTTTTGATAAACGGCGGCACGGAATAGTAATCCTGCTCCAATCCAAGATAGATCTTGATCCTGTCCTTGTATTTTTCACGAAAGTTCAGAACCTCGTCACGATATCTTAACGTTGAATTATAACTCATACAATAGCTTGTATCATGTTCCGTAAGAGCATGACCGGAAAATCCCAAAGATTTCATTGATTTTTCCAAAGCAGAAATTATCATCTCTTCAACAGAATTTTTTCCGTCGCAAAACGTTGTGTGAGTGTGAAGATTTTGAGCAGCTTTTATCATGATGTCATTTTTTCCTGTTTTACCTTGTGATCAATAACATGGCGTGAAGCAAGCTCGTTGTGAATATCTTCAAGCGAAATTCCCATTTCGATCATCATAACCATAACATGATAAGTAAGATCGGCTACCTCATATATAGTTTCCTTTTTATCGTCAGCCTTTGCTGCAATAATAACCTCGGTGCATTCCTCACCGACCTTTTTGAGAATTTTATCTATACCCTTTTCAAAAAGATAGGTTGTGTAGGAGCCTTCCTTTTTCTCTACCTTTCTGCCGACAAGCATTTCCATAAGCGATTCAAGTGAGAAGCTGTGAAGTGTATCGCTCACATAAACATCGTCGTTGAAGCACGAATCTGTTCCGAGATGACAAGCGGGACCGTCTTTCTTGACATAAACGGTGAGTGCGTCTTTGTCGCAGTCCGTTTGAATTTTAACAATATGCTGAACATTGCCCGAGGTTTCGCCTTTTCTCCAAAGCTCCCGGCGAGAACGCGACCAGAAACAGGTTCTGCCTTCTTTTATGGAAATTTCAAGGCTTTCTTTGTTCATATAAGCAACCGTGAGAACCTTTTTGCTGTCATCGTCTATCACAACGGCAGGAATAAGACCCTTTTCATCAAATTTCAATTCGTCAATATTAATCATAACTATTCTCCTGTTTTATAATCTTACATTAATTCCGTTTTGGCTGAGTTCCTTTTTCAAATCACGAATATCTACTTCACCGAAATGGAAAATCGAAGCCGCAAGCCCTGCGTCTACTGTCGGCAGAGCCTTGAAAAGCTGTGTAAAATGATCTATGCTTCCCGCGCCGCCCGAAGCAATAACCGGAACTGTGGCTATTTCACAGACAGCACCCAGCATTTCAAGATCGAATCCGTTTTTCACACCGTCAGTATCAATGCTGTTAAGAACTATTTCACCGGCGCCCATCGACTGACCTCTTTTTATCCACTCGATAGCGTCCATTCCCGTGTCCTCACGTCCGCCTTTTGCAAACACATGGAATGTTCCGTCAATACGCTTTGCGTCTACCGACAAAACAACGCACTGATCGCCGTATTTTTGCGCAGCCGCATTGATAAGATCGGGATTTCTGATAGCTCCCGAATTTACGCTTACTTTGTCTGCGCCGCACTTTAAGACTCTGTCAAAATCATCAACGGAATTTATTCCGCCTCCGACAGTAAGAGGAATAAATATGGTGCTTGCAACCTCACAAAGAATATCGGTAAACAACGCTCTGCCCTCCGCCGAAGCAGTGATATCATAAAATACAAGCTCGTCCGCACCGTTGTCACTGTAGAATTTAGCAAGCTTTGTCGGTGATGAAACGTCTGAAAGACCCAAAAAATTAATACCCTTAACCACTCTTCCGTCCTTTACATCAAGGCACGGAATTATTCTTTTTGTAATCATCTTTCGCCCTCCGAAGCCGTTTCGATAGCTTTTCTCAAATCTATTGCGCCAGTGTAAATCGCCTTGCCTAAAATTGCGCCGTACATATTCATATCTGTAAGAGTTTTTACGTTTTCAATGCTCGAAACTCCGCCTGACGCAACGATATCCATTTTGAACTGCTCTGAAAGCTGCTTGTAAAGCTCAATGTTCGTTCCCGACATAACTCCGTCCTTTGAAATATCCGTGCATATAACAGTTTTTACGCCAAGCTCCTCCAGCTCACGGCAGAATCCGAAGCAGTCAAGCTGCGACACCTCAGTCCAGCCTTTTATTGCAACCATACCGTCTTTGATGTCAACTCCTACAGCAACCTTTTCTCCGTAGGTTTCAACGGCTTTTTTCAGAAAATCTCTGTCTGTAACGGCGGCTGTTCCGAGAATAACTCTCATCACACCCAAATCAAGATATTTTTCTATTGCCTGCACCGAGCGTATGCCGCCGCCTATCTCGGCTTTAAGTCCGCTCTCCCTTACAATATTTCTTACCACCTCGATATTTGCGTTTGAGCCGTCTTTAGCGCCGTCAAGGTCAACGATGTGGATATACTCCGCACCTGCTTCAACAAAGGATCTTGCAACCTCAACGGGGTTATTGCTGTAAACGGTTTTTTGGTTGTAATCGCCTTTAAAAAGACGAACAGCACAGCCGTCTATTAAATCTATCGCAGGAAAAATTTTCATTGATATGTCCCCTATCTGATCGTTATTATCATCTTGTCAGCTCTGTTATAAAAAATCAAACAGTCCGAAAGCTGCTGCTTCCGCTTATCACGGTTTCGTTCACGACATCTCTTTGTGATAATTTATACACTGTCCACGACTTAAGAATTTGTTCCTGTCGACCAAGGCATCGGTTATACTTAACTTTTATTGACGTCACCCATACCTACACCCCCCTTTCCCTCAATGATAAGGGGGCTAACAGGCGGCGGGCTTACGCCCCGAACCCTGCATACATTCACTCTACTCTTAAGTTGTGGATAGTGGTTTTTATATAGTCTGCTTTAAACCGATCAACTCACAGCTCACAAAATGCCTTCAAAATTTTCATTCCGACTTCACCGCTTTTTTCGGGGTGAAACTGTGTTCCGTAAACGTTGCCGCTGTTGACTGCCGCAGCAACGTCTATTCCGTATTCGGCAGTTGCTATCAGTGATTCGTCACAATCGGCGCCGTAGTAAGAATGCACAAAATACACAAAATCTCCCTCGTTAATATACTTGAAAAGCGGTGATTTTTTTTCGGTAAATTTCAGCGCATTCCAACCGATATGAGGAATTTTATAGTCGCTCGAAACCTCGTCGGCTATCGGTTTAACACTTCCCTTTATGAGTGAAAGTCCCTTATGCTCGCCGTATTCATAGCTTTTTTCAAACAAAAGCTGCATTCCGAGACATATTCCCAAAATCGGTTTTCCTTCTTTTGCAAGGCTGATAATAACATCTGCAAGTCCGCTTTCGAAAAGCTTGTTTGCAGCGTCCGAAAATGCCCCTACACCCGGAAGAATAACTCTGTCGGCATTTCTAATTTCATCAACATCACTCGTCACGACAGCGTCCTGACCTATGAATGAAAAAGAACTCCCCAGTGAGAATAAATTACCCACTCCGTAATCAACTATTGCTACCATTTACAGAACTCCCTTCGTAGACGGAATTTCATCGCCCAGATCTTCGTCAATTGCAACAGCAGTTTTCATGGTTCTTGCAAAAGCTTTAAATATTCCCTCGGCAATGTGGTGTGAATTTTTTCCCGAAAGCTTCTTGATGTGAAGAGTCACCTTGCTGCTTCTCACAAATGCGGCGAAAAACTCTTCAACAAGCTCGGTGTCGAATGTGCCTATTTTATCGGTAAGAAAATCTGCTTCAAAGGACAGACACGCTCTGCCGGATATATCAACGGCGCACAAGATCAATGTTTCGTCCATCGGAAGAATAATATGCCCGTAGCGGTTTATTCCTCTCATTTCGCCCAGCGCCTCGGAAAAAGCCTTTCCAAGACATATTCCGATATCCTCAACGGAATGGTGATCGTCAACGTAGGTGTCGCCGTCGCACTCAAGATTGAGATCAAATCGTCCGTGACGTGAAAAAAGCGTCATCATGTGGTCGAGAAATCCGACTCCCGTGCTGACGGACGAGTCGCCGCTGCCGTCGAGATCTATTCTGAGTTTGATCGCAGTTTCGGCAGTTTCTCTGTTAATTTCGGCAATTCGCATATTTACACCTCTTTCAGAATTTTTTCCGTAACGCAAAACAGCGTGTCCATTTGTTCCTTTGTGCCAACGGTAATTCTGACGAAATCGTTTATTTTTTCATCTGAAAAATGACGTACCAAAACGCCGTTTTCCTTCAGTTTTTTGTAATAATCCTCTCCGCCGATCTTATCTGATCTTGCGAAAATAAAGTTCGAGTCGGAGTCAAGATACTCAAAGCCAAGCTGAGAAAGCCTTTTCTTCGAATACTCTCTGATCTCAACGATCTGACTGCATCGGTTTATATAATAGTCATTATCGTCAATCGCCGCGCAGCCTGCCAACAGTGTAAGTCTGTTGATGTTGTACGGATTTGTTGAATATTTGATCCTGTCAAGGTCGCTTATAAGATCCTTTGAACCGATCGCAAACCCAAGTCTTGCCCCCGCCATCGAGCGTGACTTTGAATACGTTCTGACTACAAGAAGGTTGTCATATTTTTTTACAAGCGGCAGACAGGTTTGTCCGCCAAAGTCAACGTAGGCTTCATCTATCAGAACAACACTGTCACGGTTGCTTGAAACAATTTTTTCGATATCATTCACAGAAAGCGACAATCCCGTCGGAGCGTTCGGATTTGCGATAACAACCGTTCTGTTCACATTCAGATAGTCGTTTACATCAATGGTAAAATCCTCTTTAAGCGGAGCGCGCTTGTAGTCCACAGCATAAAGATCTCCGTAAACCTTGTAAAATCCGTAGGATATATTCGGGAATATTGCGCCCTTTTCCTCTGAACAAAAAGCCATAAACGAAAACGACAAAATCTCGTCGGAACCGTTTGAAACGAAAACGTTATCGCTTTCAAAACCGTAAAGCTGCGCTATCTTGTTTTTAAGCTCCCTGCATTCGGGGTCGGGATAGAGATTAAGCTTCGATATTTCAGCGGAAGAAATTTTTTCGATAACTCCACAAGACGGCGGAAAAGGCGACTCGTTTGTGTTAAGCTTGACATACTGCATATCCTTTGGCTGTTCGCCGGGAGTGTACGCCTCAAGCGACCGGTATTTATCAATTAAAAACTTGCTCATTTTTATAACCTTTATTTCTTAATAAATTATCAGTTTTTCTTTCTCGTTCTGACAACGGCCGAACGTGCGTGAGCGGAAAGTCCCTCTTTCTCCGCAAAGTAGGCGATATCCTCACTTACCTTTGAAAGAGCGTCAAGAGTGTAATAGGTGAACGCAGTTTTCTTTACAAAATCATCAACGGAAAGCGGACTTGAAAATCTTGCCGTACCGTTTGTCGGAAGAGTGTGGTTCGGTCCCGCAAAATAATCTCCGAGCGCTTCGGGACAGTTTTTGCCCAAGAAAACCGAACCTGCGTTTTTCACCTTGTCGAGATAGTCAAACGGATTGTCAACACATATTTCAAGGTGTTCGGGAGCAATCATGTTAGCGATCTCAACAGCCTTTGCAATACTTTGTGTGATAATAATTTTTCCGTTGTTGTCAATAGAAGCTCTTGCAATTTCCTCTCTCGGAAGAACGCTCAGCTGAACCTCAAGCTGTTCGCTGACAGTGCATGCAAGCTCCTTGCTGTCTGTGATAAGAACTGCGCTTGCAAGCTTGTCGTGCTCCGCCTGAGAAAGCAGATCCGCCGCAACAAATTCCGGATCGCACGTCCCGTCGGCGATGATAAGAATTTCGCTCGGCCCTGCTATCATATCGATATCAACAAGTCCGTAAACCTGCTTTTTTGCTTCCGCAACGAAAGCGTTTCCGGGGCCTACTATCTTGTCAACCGCTTCAATACTCTCCGTACCGTAAGCAAGCGCTGCGATCGCCTGCGAACCGCCGACCTTGTAGATCCTGCCGACACCGGCAATTTTAGCCGCCGCAAGAATAACCGGATTGACGGTGCCGTCGCTTCTCGGTGGGGTAGTCATTACGATCTCTTCCACACCTGCAATTTTAGCTGGGATACAGTTCATCAAAACCGACGAAGGATAGCTTGCCGTACCGCCGGGAACATACAAACCGACTCTTCTCAGCGGAAGAACCTTTTGTCCCAACACTATGCCGTCGTTTTCGCTTATCACAAAGCTGTTTCTTACCTGGTGCTTGTGGAAATTATAAATATTCTCCTTTGCCTTTTTGATAATCTCGATAAACTTATCGTCAACCTCGGCAAAAGCATTTTCTATTTCTTCATCTGTGACCTCAAGTGAACCGAGGTCGGCTTTATCAAATTTTTTGGTATATTCTTTGAGCGCCTTGTCGCCGTTTTTGCGTACATTTGCAATAACATCTGCAACTATATCTTCAACGCCCGAAGAGGTTTGCTCCCTCTTCAAAATTTCCGAAACGGAAATACTCTCTGTATCAAAAATTCTGATCATTTTCTAATCCTTTCTATAATAGTCAATAATCATTCATCACAAATACTCTGAAAACCGTTATCACTCCGACACGCCGTCCAAAAGCCGCCGGCAGTACGTTAATCGGTAAATTCCGGATCCGCTTTTATTTTTTAGACTCGCAGTATTCTCTGATACTTTTCGCAAGCCGGGAAATTTCCTTGTTTTTAAACTTGTAGCTAACCTTATTGGAAATGAGTCTTGCGCTGATCGGTACAATAGTTTCGATCGGCTCTAAGTTATTCTCCTTGAGGGTAGTACCGGTTTCAACAATATCAACGATCACGTCTGACATTTTCAGAATCGGCGCGATCTCAATTGAACCGTTGAGCTTGATAATATCGATATCTCTGCCCTTTTTTGCATAATGCCCGCTTGCTATATTCGGGAATTTTGTTGCAACTCTGAGCGTTCTTTCGGTATTGTCATGAAAACCGGTGCAGGCTGCAACGCACATTCTGCATTTTCCGATATCAAGATCGTAGAGTTCAAAAACATCGGGAGCATATTCAAGAAGAATATCCTTTCCGGCAACTCCGATATCCGCAGCGCCTCTTTCAACATAAATCGAAACGTCCGAGGGCTTGACCCAAAAATAACGAACACCGGCTTCTTCGTTTTCAAAAATAAGCTTTCTGTTTGTTTCATGAATGGAAGGGCATTCATATCCGCATTGTTCAAAAATATTAAGCACCTTTTCGCCGAGTCTGCCCTTTGGAAGAGCAACATTAATCATTTGTTTCACAGATCTTTACCTCCCCGTTTAAAAGCTTCATCAGCTGCTTGTATTTGACAGCTCCGTCGTTTTGTTTCTGAGCCTTTACGCTTTTTCCGCTGTCTGTAATTTTCTTGACAGCGTCAGCAAGCTCGCCTATCCCGGCTTTGTCATCATAAATCAAAAGTACGTCCGTGTCATAATCATTATCACGGCACATCAGTCTTGAAAGAAGATCAAGATACACCGCAAAGCCTATCGCGCCGGTTTTTTTCCCGAGCCTGCGAACAAGATTGTCATAACGGCCGCCGGTGAGAACACTGCTCGGAACGCCGTCCACAAAGCCCTGGAAAATAACACCGTTATAATATTTCAGATCATTTACGATCGAAAAATCAATATTAACACCGTCGGCGCAGCCATATCTGCGCAAAAATTCATAAATATTCTTAAGCTCTTCTACTGCCTCGTCTGTTTTTTCGTTAATGCTTATTTTCTGTATCTCTTCGATACTTTTTGAAAATGAACCGTATAGTCCCGTCAAAACAATCAGCGC
>CACYDY010000185.1 GCA_902773245.1 uncultured Ruminococcus sp. | reverse complement strand
CAGTCACTATGTCAATGGAAAATTTATTGCAAGTAATTTATGCCTTGTTTTGACAAGCAAGCATGACCCGAAATATCCGATTGATTTTAACTTTTAAATGATGCCTTTCGGTAAAAAGCAACACAGGCAACAGCGAAGCGAATTGCCGGTCTGAGTACGAAAAGTGCTGAATCTTAACTTACCGATCGTGACATTATAAGGAAGCGGAGAGTGAATATGCTAAGTGTATAATTTTAGTGGGCAGCAGATGAGCGAAAGACAACTTAACGTTATAAATTTTCAGGCGGCATTACCGCCGGGCGTGTGCCCGGAATATGCTGAAGCCTGCATTCGGGGAATGTATGCTGACAGCCTGTGACTATCGGTGCATTTAATTTTCGAAATCTTATTGCGGAGAGAAAACGTATGTGTTATAATTGAATCGGCAGCCGTATTACATTCGATGTGTACCCTTTAGGGACAAATTCTGACGCAGGCGATAAAGTTACCAAACCGAAAAGGGCGAGATTAAAATATGAGGAAGTGATATCATGAACAGCGATGATTTCTTTTATCGAAAAAATAATTCAACATACCGTTATTATGATGATTCAAAAGAAAATAACGGCAGGTTTTTGGCTGATGAAAATGAAGCTTATTCGAATTATAACTCTTACAAATCGTCCGAAGGCATGGGGACGGTGTCATACAGCAGTTTGAATCGTGAAAACCGTAGTCCCGAACCCTCAAAAGCCGAAGATGAAATGAACTCTATGCTCAATTATTACAGAATGTCACACGGAATGGATCCTGTTACATATGATACTTCCGAAAATAGAAGAACTGTTGATAAAATGGACAGAATGGTGCGTGATCACAAGCGTTCCGAAGAACTGAAAAACTATCAGGCGGATAATGTCAGGTATGCAATGTCACACACACGGCATGAGTTATCTCCGTATTTTTATAAAGAAGGAAAAGGAGTTTTAATATCCTTACCCGACAGAATTGCGCAGGGAATAAAAGATCCCGAAACTTTCAGAACTGTTTACAAAAGCGCGCGGACGGCAACAGTGAACGATGCTGTCGGAAAATGCTTTGCGTTTATTCTTATCGGTTTGATTTTTATCTTACCGTCGATATACTCGATTTCCAAAGATATTTCTAAAGCTAATGTTACCGAGCAAATGATAGCGGTTTATCCCTCTGTTGAAGGAAAAATTGAATCCGTTGACGAAGAAACAGTCAAATTTATAAAAGGAATCGCAGTTGTATATGACACAAGACTTTCTGTTCAGTATACTTATGAGTTTGAGGGCAAAGAGTATGAGGATTATCAAAGATTGGCTGTATCTTCTGCACATAAAATAGGAATTTTCGGCGAAGATGCTGCCGGACGAGCCGTTACAGTATATGTTGATCCAAAAGATCATTCCGAATCTATAATATCGTCGACCGAATACCCCGGTTTTGTCGAATGGTTATTTATTCTAATGGGGATAGCAAGTATTTATTTTGCCGTAAAATTCTACTTAGAGTGTAAAAACGGCAGAAGAATGGTGTACTACAGCGGTAAAGTTAAAAAATTCAAAAAATTCTGATTTTAAAGCGTGAGTTAATTTAAATCATATTCACACCATTATGAACAAATAAGTTGTATAAAAAGATCCCGCCATCAAAGACTATGAATGTGATGGCGGGATCTTTATTAATAAGGGAAAAACTTGTTATTTGCAGATATACTTGAAAGCGTAAAGATTTTAGCAATATTTTTTCTCATACCGGCAATTCGCTGCGCTGTTGCCTGTTTTGATTTTTACCGAAAGGTATCATATTAATTGTTGCTTTAATTTATAGTTTATTTAGTTTCGCTGAGGAAAATTTGTCGTTCTTTTCAGCTTTCTTCCGTCAGCGACCAAAGACTCTGTCTTTGGAATCTGCAAACTTTTGAAAAAGTTTGATCAAAACTTTAATATGTTAATCTTTTAGATTTCGTGTATAATATCAAGAATTTGCTTTATATCTTTTTTTCCGAACATAGGCGCAGAATTGTTAATTACCATACACGGAACGCTCATAACATTGTACTTGTCTTTCATATTGCCGAAATGATTAATGTCAAAAACCTCTGCACGAACGTTAACGTTTGATGCAGCAATTTTTTGTGCTGCCGTTACAAGCTCGGGACACATTGTGCATGAAAGAGAAACCATAATTTGAATATCGACAGGTTTGTCAATAGTTTTGATTTTTTCTGCCAAATCATCGGTCAAAGGCTGCCCGGGTCCTGCTGCGTTATACAGTCCGAGTACGAATGAGGTGAACTCATGCCCTCCGGGAACACCGTGGAAAGCAAGACCGGTGTAGGTTCCGTCTTGTTTGCATATTCTCACAAATGGGAGTTCTTCTTTGTTGTCGAGGTCTGTGTCGGCAGTTTTTACCGTGATTTTATCACTGACCTCGGCGATTGCGTTCATATAGGAGCGCAGCTCGGAGGAAACGTTTCTGTCATCAAGATGAAGTTCGAGAACAAGGTTTGACGTCATTCGTGCGAACACCGCATTAAGCTGAGCGATAATATCCGGAGTTAACAATCCGTTGTTGTTTTCTTTGTTCTCCTTTGGCTTTTCGGCGGATTTTTTCACAGCTTCCTTTTTATTCAAAACGGGACGCATATCGGTTTTCTTTTGCATTTCGGCAGCATATTTTTCAAGCTCGGTTGCAGCCAAAGCGCCGTCGCCGACAGCCGTTACGACTTGTCTTAGATTCTTTATGCAAACGTCGCCTGCCGCATACACTCCGTCTACATTTGTTTTCTGATTTTTGTCTGTTACAATATAGCCGCTTTGATCCAGCTCCACAGCATTCTTGAACAGCTCGGTTTCGGGTTCATAGCCGGCAAAAACAAAAACTCCGAATGTGTCGCCGCTTTCTGCTGTGTAAACGGTATCTTCTCCTGTTTTTTTGTTTGTGTAAACGATTTCTTTTAGTGACGAATCTCCCGAAACGGATTTTACGACAGAGTTGTAAATAATGGATATTTTCTCATTGTTTTTAGCTTCTTCTGCGGCTGAAGGAGCGCAGGAAAAATCTTCGCCTCTCATTATGACAGTAACGTGTTTTGCGTATTTTGTAAGAAAAACGCTTTCTTCGGCAGCGGCAAAACCTCCGCCGATAACGAAAACTTCCTTATCGGTAAAAAACTCACCGTCGCAGGTAGCGCAGTAAGCAACTCCGTGACCGCGAAACTCGGCTTCACCGTCAAATCCTATCATTCGAGGGTGAGCGCCTGTCGCTATCAATATGCCAAAGCATTCGATGTCACCTCTGTCGGTGACAACTTTTTTAACATCTCCGCTTACATCAATGGCAGACACGTTGGCTTTGATAAATTCTGCGCCGAAGCTGTCAGCCTGTTTCTGCATTCTTTTTGTAAGCTCTTCACCGCTGATGCTCTCGATACCCGGGTAATTGACGACCTCGGATGTAATGGTGATTTGACCGCCGAATTTTTCTTTTTCGATAACAACAACACGATAACGTGCTCTTGCAAGGTAGATCGCCGCTGTCAGGCCTGCCGGGCCGCCGCCGATCACGGCAACATCGTATAGTTTTTTATTCTCTTTCATAAAGGTTGATCTCCTTGATAGTTATACTCGAAATCATTAAAATTTAGCATTTTCTTTCTCAGACCGGCAATTCGCTTCGCTGTTGCCTGTTTTGATTTTTACCGAAAGGTATCATTTTAAGAGTTGCTTTGATTTATAGTTTTTTGATTTCGCTGAGGGGACTTTGTCGATCTTTTCTGCTTTGTTCCGTCAGCGACTCCCTAAAGGGATTAGGCTTCGCCGTCACCGGCTCCGCCTTTGGAAACCGCAAACTTTAATATGCTAAATCTTTTAGATTTCAAGTATAATCATAAATTTTAAACTTGACCGCCCGCTGCCGATTGACAAGCGGACGGTCGATGATCGATTATTTTATTAGACTATAAATGAGCAAATCTATTAAACAATAGTCAAAATGCACAAAGGTTTTATAAAAATGCCGCACAGCGTCATTTTTTGGAGCAAT
>CACYDY010000184.1 GCA_902773245.1 uncultured Ruminococcus sp. | reverse complement strand
CTCCAAAACGGAAAGCCATGTTCAAACGCAAAGCATAGCAGCTCCCGAAAGCTCCAAACCTGAGAGTCACGCTCAAACGCAAAGCACAGCAGCTCCCGAAAGCTCCAAACCTGAGAGCTATGCTCAGACGCAAAGCACAGCCGCCCCCGAAAGCTCCAAACCTGAGAGCTATGCTCAAACGCAAAGCATAGCAGCCCCCGAAAGCTCTCAAACAGAAAGCAGTGTTCCGTCACAAAGCAGCACCGGCGGCGAAAGCTTGGTGGGTACGTACAAAGCGCCTGTTTTTCACGGTATAAGGGCTTCTTCAAGGCTTGATCCGGTGGGCAGCTATACTTATGTAGAAAACAATACTACCAATGTCAACGGAAAATGCTGGTCGGAGGGCAAACCGGGCAGCGGAATAGGGGAATATGTCGAATACTACGACTCAAAAATCCAAACTGTTTCCCAGTGTACGATCTACAACGGCTATGATGAAAATGAACAGTCATTCAAAAACAACGGCAGACTTACAAAGGTTACATTTGAATTCTCCGACGGCTCACAGCTGACGTATGACATTGATCCCGACACAATGTCGGGACAGACGTTCTATTTCGGTAAAGCTATAGACACATATTCCATAAAGGTCATAATTGCCGATGCCAAAGACGGCGACAAATATCAGGATACCTGTATTTCATGTATCATTCCCAAATAGATCTCAGCCCCCAAGGGCGCAGTCTTTTAAAAAAAGTTGGGCAAAAACTTTAATTGTCCTCTTTCAAACATTTTTGAGCAATTTTCAAAATTGCTCATTTATAGTAATAATAAAAATTATAAAAATTGCAGAGCGATCCCCCTCGGTCAATACCGGAGGGGGATCGTTTTAGTTTTTATTTATAGATCAGTCAAGCTCTACTTCGTCCGACTGCAGTTCATCGTCAAGAAGAATTGTTTCATCGTCGTTATTGTCAGCCTCGTCTGTGCTGACAAGCTCGATCGAATTGTAGCGATCCATACCTGTGCCGGCAGGAACAAGCTTACCGATGATAACATTCTCTTTAAGACCGAGAAGCGGATCTACCTTTCCTTTGATGGCTGCGTCTGTGAGAACTCTCGTTGTTTCCTGGAACGAAGCCGCAGAAAGGAATGAGTCGGTTGCAAGCGATGCCTTTGTGATACCGAGAAGCAGCTGGCTGTAAACTGCCGGTTTAAGCTCGGAGCCGTCTTCCTTGGTTTCACCATTTTCGATTCTTTCGCTGATTTCCTCATTTGCGGAAAGAACGTCGTTCTTTTCGGCGAGTGTGCCGGGGAAGAAGTTTGTATCACCGCCGTCTTCGATTCTTACCTTCTTCATCATCTGACGAACGATAACCTCAATGTGCTTGTCGTTGATCTCAACACCCTGCATTCTGTAGGTTTTCTGAACCTCTTGGATAAGATAGTTCTGAACATCGTCGGGGCCGAGAATTGCAAGAATATCGTGAGGATTGACAGCGCCCTCGGTGATCTTGCTGCCCTTGGCAAGATGAGTTCCCTCTTCAACGATAGCTCTTGAACCGAACGGAATGAGATAAGATTTTTCTTCGCCTGTTTCGGTGTTGTATATAACAATGTGAGTGTTGCCCTTGATCTCTTCAAAGCGAACGTCGCCTTCGATCTCCGAAAGAATAGCGAGATGCTTGGGTTTACGACCCTCGAAAAGCTCTTCGACACGGGGAAGACCCTGTGTGATATCTTCTGCCGATGCAACGCCGCCCGTGTGGAACGTTCTCATTGTAAGCTGCGTACCGGGTTCGCCGATGGACTGTGCGGCAATAATACCAACAGCCTCGCCGACAGTTACCGGCTGACCGTTTGCAAGGTTGGATCCGTAGCACTTTTTGCAGACGCCGTGTTTGGCACGACAGCCGATAACGGAACGAATAGTGATTTTTTCCGTTCCTGCTTCGACGATTTTTACAGCGTCGCTTGTTGTCATCATCTTGTCTTTAGAAACGATAACCTCGCCTGTTTCCTTGTCGGTGAAGTCGTCAAGCAGATATCTTCCGACAAGTCTTTCCTGAAGCTCTTCAATGAGCTGCTTTCCTTCTTTGATATCGAAGATCTCAAGACCGCTCTTTGTATGACAGTCGTCCTCATAGATGATAACCTCCTGAGATACGTCAACAAGTCTTCTTGTGAGGTAACCCGAGTCGGCTGTACGAAGAGCCGTATCGGCAAGACCTTTACGCGCGCCTCGCGAAGAAATAAAGTATTCCAAAATGTTCAGACCTTCACGGTAATTTGCGCGAATAGGAATTTCGATAGTTTTACCCGAGGTGTTGGCAATAAGTCCGCGCATTCCGGCAAGCTGTCTGATCTGGCTCATGCTTCCTCGAGCGCCTGAGTCGGCCATCATGTAGATCGGATTGTAACGGTCAAGGTTTCCCTGAAGAGCGCTGGTAACGTCGTCTGTTGTCTTTTCCCAAACTTTAAGAACACGGCTGTATCTCTCGTTGTTTGACAAAAGACCCATGTTGTACATCTTGTAGATCTTATCGACCTGCTTTTCGGCGTCTTTGATAAGCTCTTTCTTCTGAGGCGGAATAGTAGCGTCGCAGACAGCTACGGTGATAGCGCCCTTGGTTGAATATTTGTAACCCTGCGACTTGATAGCGTCAAGCACAACAGAGGTGGTCTGAGTACCGTGAATTTCAAGGCACTTGCCTATGATTTTTCCGAGCTGTTTCTTTCCTGTGAGGAAGTCTATCTCGAATTTAAGCTTGTTCTCTTCCTTTGTTCTGTCAACGAATCCGAGATCCTGTGGAATAGGACGGTTAAAGATGATTTTTCCGACTGTTGTTTCAACAATTCCGGATTTCATAACGCCGTCAATTTCCATACGGCGTCTAACCTTGATTCTTGCATGAAGACTTACAACGCCTGTTTGATAAGCCATCATAGCTTCGTCAACATCTCTGAACACCTTGCCTTCGCCGGGTTCTCCCTCTTTGTCGAGTGTGAGGTAGTATGAACCGAGGATCATATCCTGAGTCGGAACGGCAACAGGCTTACCGTCGGAAGGCTTCAAAAGGTTGTTTGAAGCAAGCATAAGGAAACGGGCTTCTGCCTGAGCTTCAGCCGAAAGCGGAACGTGAACAGCCATCTGGTCGCCGTCAAAATCGGCGTTGAATGCGGTACAAACGAGTGGGTGAAGCTTAATTGCACGACCCTCAACAAGAACAGGCTCAAATGCCTGAATACCAAGTCTGTGCAGCGTAGGCGCACGGTTAAGCATAACGGGGTGACCCTTGATGACAACTTCGAGTGCGTCCCAAACCTCGGGGCTTGAACGTTCAACGGCTTTTCTTGCAGCCTTGATGTTCTGAGCCTTTTTAGTTTCGCAAAGACGCTTCATAACAAATGGCTTGAACAGTTCGAGAGCCATTTCTTTCGGCAAACCGCACTGATACATTTTAAGCTCGGGACCTACAACGATAACCGAACGGCCCGAGTAGTCAACACGCTTTCCCAAAAGGTTCTGACGGAAACGACCCTGCTTACCTTTAAGCATATCCGAAAGAGATTTCAATGCTCTGTTGTTGGGGCCCGTAACGGGGCGGCCTCTTCTGCCGTTGTCAATGAGAGCGTCAACGGCTTCCTGGAGCATTCTCTTTTCGTTTCTGATGATAATATCGGGAGCTTCAAGTTCAAGAAGCTTTCTCAGACGGTTGTTTCTGTTGAGAACTCTTCTGTAAAGGTCGTTGAGATCCGATGTTGCAAAACGTCCGCCGTCAAGCTGGACCATCGGACGGATATCCGGCGGAATAACGGGGATAACATCGAGTATCATCCACTCCGGACGGTTGCCCGAAAGTCTGAATGACTCAACTACTTCAAGTCTTTTGATAAGACGAACTCTCTTCTGACCCGAAGCGTCAACAAGCTCGTCCTTGAGCTGCTTTGAAAGCTCGTCAAGATCAATTTTCTGAAGAAGCTCTTTGATAGCCTCAGCGCCCATGCCTGCACGGAAATCGTCCTCGTACTTTTCTCTCATTTCCCTGTACTCACGATCGGAAAGGCACTGATTCTCTTTGAGTTCTCTTGCCTCGCCGGGATCTATAACGATATATGAAGCGAAATAGAGAACCTTTTCAAGTGTTCTGGGCGAAATGTCAAGCATAAGACCTATTCTTGACGGAATGCCCTTAAAATACCAAATATGTGACACCGGAGCGGCAAGGTTGATATAACCCATTCTCTCACGTCTTACTTTCGAACGTGTGATCTCTACTCCGCAGTTTTCACAGATTTTGCCTTTATATTTAACTCTTTTATATTTACCGCAGAAGCACTCCCAGTCCTTTTGCGGCCCGAAAATACGTTCGCAAAACAATCCGTCACGCTCGGGCTTGAGTGTACGGTAGTTTATAGTTTCGGGCTTTTTAACCTCGCCGTCGGCGGCATAAGCCCAAGATCTGATCTGCTCAGGGGATGCAAGACCTATCTTTACAGAATCAAAAACGTTAAATCCCATAGTTCTTTATCCTCCCATTAATTAGAAAATATCATCATCGTCATCGCCGAACAAAGACTCTTCGTCAAAATCAAAGTCCTCAAGATCCTCGCTGCCGTAAAATTCGTCGTCGTTGTAGGAGTCGTCAATAATGCCCGACTCGTCGATCATATTGGCGCCGCTCGGATCGTCCTCATAAGTCATGCCCTTCATATCGCTGCTGGTCATTACCGACTTGCCCGGGAACGAGCTGTTTTCAACAGCCTTCGGGTTTGTTTCTTCGTCAAGATCCTGCTTGAGGTCGATCTCTTCGCCTTTTTCATCAAGAACTCTCACGTCAAGCGCAAGCGACTGCAATTCCTTGATAAGTACCTTGAACGATTCCGGAATACCGGGAGTAGGAATGTTTTCACCCTTAACGATAGCTTCGTAAGTCTTGACACGGCCTACAACGTCGTCGGACTTAACCGTCAGAATTTCCTGAAGCGTATATGCTGCGCCGTATGCTTCCAAAGCCCAAACTTCCATCTCTCCGAAACGCTGTCCGCCGAACTGAGCTTTACCGCCCAAAGGCTGCTGCGTAACAAGTGAGTAAGGACCTGTCGAACGGGCATGGATTTTATCGTCAACGAGGTGGTGGAGCTTGAGGTAATACATATAACCTACGGTAACGGGGTTGTCAAAATAATCGCCGGTACGTCCGTCACGAACTCTTGTTTTACACTCCATAGAGATTCCGTTTTTGTCAAAGCATTCCGTGAAGT
>CACYDY010000183.1 GCA_902773245.1 uncultured Ruminococcus sp. | reverse complement strand
TATAGGGGTGTTTCGCCGGCGGCACGACGGCGACCAAAGACTCTGTCTTTGGAATCTGCCAGCCTTTGAAAAGGCTGGAGCGAAACTTTAACAGGGTAAACCTTTTAGATTTTGAGTATAAACAAATTCTTATTTATTGAAGATGATCCCACAAAGATATTATATCTCTTCGCCGTTTTCGATTTTCGAGATCTGTCCGACACGTCTTTCGTGTCTGCCGCCCTCAAACTCTGTGTTAAGGAAAATATCGGTAAACCTTACTGCTTCTTCCTCCGAGATAACTCTTCCTCCCAATGCCAGAATATTGGCGTCATTGTGGCGGCGTGTCATTTCCGCACAGAACTCATTCGTAACAACAGCCGCTCGGATTCCCTTGACCTTGTTTGCGGCAATTGATATTCCTATTCCTGTTCCGCAGCAGAGGATACCCTTTTCGCACTTTCCGTTTGAAACGTCATCTGCTACTTTTTTTGCAAAAACAGCATAGTCTACCGACTCTTCGGAATAACAGCCGTAGTCAACATATTCGATGTTTTTTTCGTCAAGATATTTTTTTATTGCTTCCTTTAGATTGAATCCTCCGTGGTCTGCTCCTAATGCTATCATATTCATGCTCCTTCGTTCTTTTTTTGATAATATTATTCTTCTATTTTTCGGGACTATTCCCCTTTTTCTTTGCCATAAGCTCCCTTTGTGCCTGGGGCAGTCTGAGATAACTCGGCATTAATTCACCGCAGCTTTTAAGCTCTCCCCTTTCGGCAAGCTTCTCGGCTGCAAAAGCCGTTGATGACGCTCTTTGGTAACGTACATTTTCGTTTGCGGGAAATACATTTTGTATCTCTTTTGACATTTTTTCATAACATATATTTGCACCGTCGCCAACAAGCACGATTTTTTTATCTATACACGCAAGCTCCGCTGCAAGCTCTTCTATCTTCAATGCTCTGTCTTCGCAAAGTCTTTTTATCTCGCCGTCTGAAACGTCGAATAAAGCATTATAAACCTGACTGCATCTTGCGTCCATCACCGCACATATTACGGTGTTATCTCCTGTCAGATTATATGCCATCGATTCAAGTGTAGACACGGCGGCACACGGTTTATTCAACGCAAACGCCATTCCCTTGACGGCGGCGATTCCTATTCTTAGCCCCGTAAACGAACCGGGACCGCTGTTAACGGCAAAACAATCAATTTCTTCTTTTTTTATACGCACACTTCCGAGCAGAGAATCTATCATAGGCATCAGGGTTTCGCTGTGAGTGAGCATAGTATTGATAAAGAATTCTCCTTTTATCACTCCGTCCTCAACCAGTGCAGCGGAAGCCGACTTTGCGGAAGTATCAACTGCCAAAATCTTCATATTTCCAGACCCTCGATTTCAAAAATTCTTTCGCTCTCACTGTCACCCATTGTCACAGTAATTCTGACCGTATTATCGGGAAGAGCATTCTCGATATTCTCGCTCCACTCTACAATTATAACTCCTGTATCAAGATAATCAAAAAATCCCGTCGAATAGAGGTCTTCCCAGGTTGCAACACGATACATATCAAAATGATACACGCTGAATTTCGATTTATATTCATTCACAATGGCAAACGTCGGGCTGGACACGTTATCGTCTGTTCCAAGTGCATTCACTATTGCACGAGTCAGTGTGGTTTTTCCCGAACCAAGACCGCCAAAGTATGCAATAACTTCATTGCCTTTCAAGCTTTTGGCGATTCTTTTTCCAAGCTCTTCGGTATCTTTCAGATTTTTAGAGTTAAAAACAGTCATATCTGCTCCTTTGAGATGATCTATAGTTATAAGTTAATGCATTGCCAAAAATTCGACAATTTCCAACCAATTGGATTATACCACATTTTGAAAGCTTTTACAAGGTTTATTTTGCGGGTAATGCCGCCTGACTATTTTGTAACAATAAGTAGGCTTCCGCTCGGAAACTGCCTGCTAAAAAAATATATACTTTTTTGGCGGGCACACGCCCGGTAGTAATACTGCCAAACATTTTGCAGCGGTAATCTGTCTTCCGCTCGATTTAGTTTATCTTAACAGCTTACGAAAGTGTTATCCTACACACAATGCAATGATCTAACGTTATTATAGCCAAAAAGGAGAATTTCCTGCGAAACTCCCCCTTTTCTCCGTCAATTTATTCCATCACAGCAAATTTGCAGCCATCGCATTCGGCGTGTAAATGCCCGTTATAAGCCGCCTTTTCGACAAACAGACGTCCTCCGCACACCGGACAGACTACCTCTTTCTCTTCGCCTGCGGTAAGTGCTGCCCCCACCTTGTCGACCTCTTTAAGTATCTTCAATGTTTTCTCGCTCAAAGACACTGCACCTCACCTCACTTTCCTTATCTATTATAGCACGAATACAAATTATCATCTATAAGATAAAGAATCGAATGCATGGCATTTCGGATATCTCCGTCAGGTTTTCTTATGAAAATGCAAAGCCTGTACCGTTATATTTGTAGCCTATACTTTCAAGCGGCTTTCTAAGTCTGATAATAATTATTGAAGCTATCGCAAGTTTTGCCAGATCGGGAATTACAAACGGTATTACACACATCGACAGAATACTCATTATTCCCATAGCTTCTCCGCCTGTGTAAACCTTATAAAACCAAATTGTTCCGACAGCATAGCATACTGCCAAGCCTACGACCATTCCTATTACCATAAATACGGTTTGATGGACTTTGATCTGCTTGAACAGCCATACGATAATGATCGTCATAAAAAATCCTATCAGATAACCTCCCGTAGGTCCCTGAAGAACCGCAAAACCGCTCTTGAAATTCGCAAACACAGGCACTCCCACTCCCCCAAGAAGCAAATATGCAAGAAACGACAGCAATCCCGTTTTCAAATCAAACAATCCTGCAATAATAAATATCGCAAATGTTTGCAGTGTAAACGGAACAGCACCTATCGGAAGGCTTATCCATGAACAGATCGCTGTCAATGCGACCGATAAACCTATCACCGAGATCGACAAGACGTGTGGATTTACTTTTTGTTTTGACATAATAACACTGCTTTCTATTTTATTTCTGCAAGTATTATTATATCTGTCACCTGACGTTTTGTCAATGTCAGGTGACATTCTTTTATATTTTAACTAATTTCATAGTTGATAATTTGTTAATTATTCACATTGTTAGGACCGTTGATAAACCATATTATTTTTCAACAACAATATTTATCAAAATTCTATGATCACATTCTCGATCAGTCGATTTTCGGCTCAAATGACGGCATAAGCTCAAGCTTGAATTTGTTCATTCGGTGCATTCTGTCAATTTTCTCTTTTGTCTGCGCATCTTCTATCTCGCCTGTTCTGATGTATCTGTCAAGTACCTCATAGGTGAAACCGAGATTCTCTTCATCGGTCTTTCCGCAAAGTCCGTCGATTGGTGTTTTCTCAACCAAGTGCTTCGGTACTCCAAGTTCGCTTCCGATCGCTCTGATCTCCGCTGTCGTTAAATGCGAAAGCGGACTGAAATCACCTGCCGCATCGCCGTATCTCGTTGAGTAGCCTACCCAATCCTCCGACAAATTGCAGGTGTTCACTACTCGGCCGTTGTTTGTCTGGGAAACTGCATAGAGTGTGCTCATGCGGATTCTCGGGGGCAGGTTTGTCGCAGCTTGTGTCGAAAGCTCAAACGGTACGGCTTTCTTTAATGCCGCAACTGTTTCGCCGATATTTACCACATAGTATTTTATTCCCAAATGGTTTACCAAGTCATAGGAACACGAAATGTCGCTCTGCTCGCCGCTCGGCATAAGAACTCCGATAACTCTGTCCTTTCCGAGTGCCTCAACGCACAGCGCAGCAGCTACGGAGCTGTCCTTTCCTCCCGAAATACCGATCACTGCATTGCAGCCCTTGCCGTTTTCCTCAAAAAAACTCCTTATCCACTCTACACATTCCTGAGTTGTCTTTTTTACGTCAAACATAAATTTGTTCCTCCGATCATTTTATTTTTTCTTTTTTAATGCAGCGGCCGCTGCGATCGACACTCCTATTACAATAACCGCCGAAGCTGCCGCAACTGCAATTGTTTTGCCATTTTCGTTTTTGGAAGATTGTGTGTCCGACTGCTCTCCGATAGCTGAAAAATCGGCTTTCTTTGCATCAGTCGGGGTTTGCAGCGAAACATTACCGCCGCTATCATTAATTAATATATTTTGTCGTGATGTATAGTCACTTGGGGACAGATCCTCTTCTTCGTTTACAAATGTGAAAATTTCGTCAAATTGATTATTAATTAATAATGAGCCTTTCGCCGACTCACAGACCTTGAATGATGCCCGTACCAAAAGCTGCTCATCGGTGCAGTCATAGCCGTCGTAAATATTTATTGCCGAGTAATATATATTTCCCTCTTCGAAATTTATCATTGCGTTTTCCAGAACGTCAAAGCCGACAGAACCTTCGATGTATTCAAGCGACTGCGGATCGTATATCAAATACGCTCCCACCGCTTCGATCGGGTCTTTCACTCCGCTGAGGTAATATTCATAAGTTACCACGTCGCCGTGTGAAACCTTTGTTCCATTAACGTTTAATTCGGTTTCGGCGTGTGCAGTGACGGGGAAAAGCATAATTATTATCACTGCGAAAATAAGCTGTATTTTCAAATATCTCACGCTGACACCTCACGAAAAATGCTCGCCGCTGCTTGATTTATTGACAACTATCCAAAAGACTGCTCCTATCACCGCAATAATTCCCAATCCCGCAGCAAGTACCTTTAAATAAAGCGTCGTGTCGGGGCTTTCGGAAGCGGTGTTTTGCGAGCTTTCGGAAGCTGTTTCAAAGCTGTCTGCGCTGTCAGCCGAAACCGTATTACCAAAACGTTCTATCGAATCTGTACTTTGTGAAAAGGACTGCAGATCCGATCGTGTGTCGGTTGACTCGGGTGTATTCTCCGATGTCTGCGGCTCGCTGTCCAAAACGGTGTCGGTATCGGCTGCAATGCTCTCTGTTTCGCTGTCGGTGTCCTCCAAAGAGCTTTGCAATGCGGATTCTTCGGCGGTTCTGCCGTTTACATCAGTGTAGTCATAGACGTAAGTATCCTTGACGTCAATGGAATTGCTGTCAAGAAAAGTTTTTACTTCATAGCTAAGACCGATGTCCTCGGCTGACGCATTGATCACCTTGAATCTCATTGATG
This sequence comes from uncultured Ruminococcus sp., assembly GCA_902773245.1. Lineage (GTDB taxonomy): Bacteria > Bacillota > Clostridia > Oscillospirales > Acutalibacteraceae > RUG592. Next base: position 792 of record CACYDY010000183.1, on the reverse strand, counting down.
CGAGTATTTTATCCTCGTCAAATGTAAAGCCGTCAAAGTCAATGGCATTAAATCTTATTTCTCCCGCAACATCGGTATTTGTCATAAAGCCGCTTATGTTCGGCAGCTGCAGGCTGTACGGCTCGTATTCCAGACTTTGGCTGTCATAGTAGATAACAGTGTCGAGAGCCTGTATTTTGTCGGGACAGGGGCTTACGTGAACTTCATATGTTACGGTGTCACCCAAATTTGCCGGAATAGAGTTTATCTGCGACGCAAAAGCCGACACTGCGAGATAAGCCGCTGCCATCAGCGACGTGAAGAGTGTTGTCAGAATTTTTTTCAAAATCACACCTCCATGTGGTTTATTATATTCGAAATCAAGTGATATATCCGCAAGCAGAACGCACATGAATATTTCTCGAACGGTTGTATATGGGCACCTCTAAAAAACCTTCTGCCGCTCATCTGCACCACATCTGAACGACATTAGGTTTTTAGAACTGCCCATATGTTATTATACTCAAAATTTAAAAGATGCAGCATATTAAAGTTTTGATCAAACTTTTTCAAAAGTTTGCAGAATCCAAAGACAGCGTCTTTGGTCGCTGACGGAACAAAGCAGAAAAAATCGACAAATTCCCCTCAGCGAAACCAAATAAACTATAAATGAGCAAATCAATAATGCCACAGACAACTTGCACAAAAATTCACTGCAAGTTTAGAGGACGCTCGTCACGCAAAGCGTCCCCTCTTCAAAAACAGTCCACCGGACTGTTTTTGAATTCACCCCTTGCAAAGGGCTGAACGCTT
>CACYDY010000182.1 GCA_902773245.1 uncultured Ruminococcus sp. | reverse complement strand
TCTGATTTATTCCGTCAGCGACTCCCTAAAGGGATTAGGCTTCGCCGTCACCGGCTCTGCCTTTGGAAACCGCAAACTTTTGAAAAACTTTAATATGCTAAATCTTTTTAGATTTCGAGAATAATAATTCGGTGTGAAAATTCGGTGTGAAAAGCTGTTTGCCGATAATGCATAGCTTTTGAGATCAGGCTGCCTGTCAAAATTAAATATCAGATGATTTTTTATGGCAATTTCGCCATAAAATCGGGGTGAATTCCTATTAGAATGTAGTGGAAACAGTGAAATTTCGTTTTATTTGGGGTATTTATTAAAAAATCACTTGAAAAAAATTAAATATATGAGATAATATAAATAGTGTAATTTCCGGAAAAGAGGTGTGTTATGGGTAAATCGGCTGTTATCCTTGCAGGCGGCGAGGGTAAAAGAATGAAATCCGATAAGCCTAAGGCTTTGTCAAAGGTTCTTGATAAACCTATGCTCGAATGGGTAATTGATTCCGTTGTGGAATCCGGTATCGGCAGCATTTGTGTTCTTACGGGCTTTGGCAGAGAGTTTATCGACGAATTTATCTCAGAGTACACAGAAAGAACAGGTATAAAAATTGATACTGCATTTCAGGCTGAAAGACTCGGCACGGGTCACGCTGTCATGATGTGCAGAGATTTTCTGTGCAAAAATCCCGGTGATGTCGTGGTTCTCAACGGTGACGCTCCGTTCATGGACAGCGAGGCAATATCCGGAGCATATGAATTTCATGCGGATAACGATTCGAGCGCAACGGTGATCTCCGCCGGTGTCGACGATCCTTTCGGTTACGGAAGAATTATCCGTGACTCAAACGGCAATGTTGCCGCAATTGTTGAACAGAAAGACACAAACGAGGAACAAAAGCTTGTCAATGAAGTCAATTCGGGCTGCTATTGGTTCAACACGGAAGACCTTTTGAGTGTTCTCGGAGAGTTGACTGCGGAGAATGCGGGACACGAGTATTACCTTACGGATACTCTGGAACTGCTTCTCAACAAAGGAAAGAATGTTTGCGCATACAAGGCTCGCAGCTCCAACACGGTTTTGGGCGCAAACGATCCGGAGCAGCTCGCTCGGCTGAACGAGATCGCTCTGAAAATAGTGAAGAAATGATTATTGGATTTTTTTCAGACATCAGATAAATTATTTTAGTTATTTTAGTGATAGATTTTGAATAATTTAAGTAAAGGGGCTTTTAGTATGAATTTTCATGGTAAAGACATTAAGATTTTCGCAGGCAATGCCAGCAAAGACGTTGCAAAGGCTATTGCAGGCTGCTTGAATCTTCCGCTTGGCAAATCCGAAACAACAACATTCAGCGATGGTGAAATTTCGGTTTCGCTTCATGAATCGGTAAGAGGTTCTGACTGCTTTATCGTTCAGTCGACATGTGCGCCTGTTAATGATAATCTTATGGAGATCCTCATCATGATCGACGCAATGAAGCGTGCTTCCGCTGCGAGCATTACCGTTGTTATGCCTTATTTCGGCTATGCAAGACAGGACAGAAAGGCTAAGGCGAGAGATCCGATCTCGGCAAAGCTTTGCGCGGATCTTCTCACTTGCGCAGGCGCTGACAGAGTTCTTACAATGGATCTTCACGCTAATCAGATTCAGGGCTTCTTCAATATTCCGGTTGATCATCTTTACGGCGCAGGTCTGCTTGCCGACTATATGAAAGCAAAAATCGGCGGCAACTCCGAGGACTTTATCGTAGTATCTCCCGATCTCGGTTCGGTTACCCGTTCGAGAAACTTTGCTTCAAAAATCGGCACGGGTCTTGCTATTATCGACAAGAGAAGACCGAAAGCCAATGTATGCGAGGTTATGAATATTATCGGCGACGCAAGAGGAAAGAAGGTCGTTCTTGTTGACGATATGATCGATACTGCCGGAACTCTTTGCAATGCTGCCAATGCTATCGTTGAAAAAGGCGGCGCTACCGAGGTTTATGCGTGCGCTACTCATGCCGTTCTTTCGGGTCCCGCAATCGAGAGAATAAAGAACAGCGTTATCAAAGAGGTTGTTCTCCTTGATACAATTCCTGTTCCTGAGGACAAGATGATCGACAAGTTTACTATTCTTCCCGTTGCTCCGCTTTTCGCCGACGCTATCGAGAGAATTTACGCAGACAAGCCTGTTTCTCCGCTTTATACAAAGTAATTTACATCTAAGTATTATATAATTATTTGCAATAATATTCGGTGGTGTGATAATTGCCGAATTTGTAGAAAAAAACATTTTTTTGCAATACAGGGTGGGCGCTATGTCCGCCCTTACTTGCGTTGTTGATGATGAATTATAGTAAACGACATTAATTTTTGCTCAATCAGAGTTTTTATAAACCCTAACTTTGTTTTTTTAGGGGACGCTCATCACGCAAAGCGTCCCCTCTTCCCAAACAGTCCACCGGACTGTTTGGGAATTCACCCCTTGCAAAGGGCTGAACGCTA
>CACYDY010000181.1 GCA_902773245.1 uncultured Ruminococcus sp. | reverse complement strand
CCGCCATAAAAAAGGGAAATAATTCAACAAATCTCTTTACAAATCGTCAATAATTATAGTATAATATGTTTAAATAATATAAACGAGGTAATATTATGACAATCAAAGAAGCTTTGACAATACGTGACGCATTTTTCCGCCGTCGGGGAAACTATACTGAAGAAGAGCTTTTTGTTTATACCGAAGCGATGAAGTTTTTGATAAGCGAAACTGCCGATCCCGATTTTATGTTTGATCTGGGCGGCGTTTATTATGAAAATAAGCATTATGACCTTGCGCTCAAATACTACGAAATGTGCGTTGCTTACGACGAGAATAATATAGACGCACTCAGCGGTCTTGGGTATATCTGGTACTACGGACGCACCGGAAAGGTCGATTACGCAAAAGCTTTTGAATTCTATTCACGAGCCGCAAAACAAGGCAGCTATATTGCCGGGTATAAGGTTGCGGATATGTACCATAAAGGCTGCTTTGTCAAACGTGACTATGAAAAATATAAACGGATCATCGAAAAACTATACCTCAAGCTTTGCGGCACTTCAAACATTTACGATCCGCTGCCGGAAATTTGTGTGCGTCTTGCCTCTATCCGTGAAAAAGAAGGCAATGCTTCCGAAGCTGTCTGCCTGCTGCGAAAGGGAAAATCAATGCTCGCCTCACGAATAGAATATGATCCTTTTTTCGGTAACTTTAGCATTATGAGCAGCCTTATTTCGGATCTGTACCGTCTGAGCGAATTCGATTATCATAATTTTGATCTGTATGATCTTTACTATCTGCTCAAAAAATCCGTAAAAATTGGTTTTGATTACAACGGCAAACGTTGCTTTGTCGAATCGGTTATCGAAGATGACGGCTCTGTGTCAATATGCTTTAACAACAAATGGTATCATAATTTCACGGACGCATTGATTAACTCTAAAGTTGACGGACAACCGATAACCCTCAACCATCGGAGAATTAAAAACTTCAAGGTGGTGGCATAATGGAAATTATACATCTGACTTCGGGGGATTATCCCAAATATGAGTCGCTGCTTTTGCGGCGTGATCAGCTAAAAAAAGATGCTTTGCATTATCGTCGTTCATATATCAAGGAATTTGGAGAATTGATAAACAAGATATTTGAAAAGAAAATACGATGCATAGAACTGAAAAAATCCATATCCTTCTGTATGCTTTCTGTCAACCAAGGCAAAAAACCCGATATGACGGAACTTAAAATTTATATTGAGTTACGAATGTCGGAATATCACACTCAACTTAATGACATGATCAGCGAGCTGAACAGCACAAAGCATGACGGCACAATTTCTGCTCAAGACGTAAAGGAGATCAAGAGTATTTACAGAAAAATCGCGCGCCGCCTGCACCCGGATCTGAGCTCTGTCACTGAGGAGCGCCCCGAGCTGTACGAACTGTGGCAGCAGGTAAGCATTGCGTACAAATGCAATGATCTCAAAGCCTTGAGCGAGAGTGATTTTTTGATAGAAAGAGCGCTCCAACAGCTTGGAGTGGACTGCCAAACTTCCGTAATCCCTGATATTGCTGAGAAAATAGCCACACTTGAAGCCGATATTCAAAAAATTATTACCACCGAACCGTACACCTACAAGCTGATACTTGAAGACCCATACGAGATCTCCGAAAAAAAAGAGATGCTAAAGCTTGAATACCAACAATACTGTGATTATGAAAAGAATCTGAAAATTAAATTTGACAAGATTATTGGGGGAAAATAAATTATGAACGAGCTTGCAAACATAAGCAATAACGAGCTTGCCGCAGCGGCTGAAAACGGAAATCTTGGAGAACTGCTTAAACCGCTCACACAGGAGATACATTTGTTTGACTCGTTCGTCGCAGGAACCACTCATCTGGCAGACAAAACGGTTCTCAATGAGATAGCCGCCAATGACAAACTCACTTTGCAGCGTGAGGACAACAAATTTGACAGCAATGCCATAATGATCTTTACAATGAACGGAAAGAAATTAGGTTACGTTCCCGAAAAGGATAATCTGATCTTCGCGCGTCTTATGGACGCCGGCAAGCTGCTTTGCGCTAAGATAACTTCTATTGAAATCCGGGGCACCTTCCACAAAATTGCAATAGGCATATATCTGGTTGATTTTTAACTTCGGCTTGCAGCTTATATATTAACAAAAAGGACACGGTTACACCAAAAACAGCCGTGCCCTTTTTATTTCCCTTTTTAAGTCAGACCTCTTAACGGCAGCCGCTTATTATCACGATCAGAGAACTCCCATTGATGTCAGCGCGCTCAGAATATACTTGATTATAAACAGCAAAACGATAACGTACATCAACGGATGAATGTCCTTTGATTTTTTTGCCGCAAGCTTTACTACAACGTATGCAATAAAACCAAATGCAAGTCCGTCGGTTATCGAGTAAAAAAACGGCATGCCCACAACGGTGAGAAAACACGGAATTGCCGTTTCAATATCAGCCCAGTCAATTTCTTTGAGCGAGCCGCACATCATTACGCCCACAACTATGAGTATCGGTGCGGTTGCCGCGCTCGGAACAAGTCCGACAACAGGCGACAGGAAAAGTGCAAGCGCAAAGCACAGTCCTGCTGCCATTGAAGTCAGTCCCGTTCTGCCGCCTGCGGAAATTCCTGCGGTGGACTCTACATAGGTAGTAACAGTGGAAGTTCCCACTACGGCGCCTGTTGAGGTAGCAATTGCGTCGGCGAGCATTGCTCTCTCTATTTTGGGGAGATTTCCGTTTTCATCGAGGTAGCCCGCTTTGTCGGCTGCTCCTATAAGAGTTCCGATAGTGTCGAACATATCAACCATTATAAGAGTTATCATCGTAGCGATAAGTGACGCAAGCGGCGCCGAGAACAGCTCTGCGAATCCTGTAAAGCATTTTCCGAACATTGAAAAATCAAGATACGGAATCCAGCTTGTCGGAGCGGCAACTCCCATTTCAATTTTCAGCGCAAACTGACAAATACAGCCGACAACCGACGTTGTTATCATTGATATGAAGAGCGCAGCCGGAACCTTTGCAACCACAAGAACTATTGTGATTATCAATCCTGCGCAGGCAAGAAGTACGGTCGGAGAGGAAAAATCCCCAAGTCCCACGGTTGTGGCTGCGGAGTTTTCGCCTACAACAATTCCGGCATTCACAAAGCCGATCAGCGCTACAAACAATCCTATTCCGGCGCCGATAGCTTTTTTAAGACTTACGGGAATCGCTTTTACAAGAGCCGTTCTTGCGCCTGTCACGGTGAGAAGAATAAAAAACACACCTGCTATAAAAACAGCCGACAGCGACGCGCCTGCCGAAAGCCCGAACGCACCGCACAGCGTGTAGGAAAACACTGCGTTAAGTCCCAGTCCGGGCGCCTGTGCCATTGGATAATTTGACAAAATTCCGATAAGCCATGTTCCGATTGCCGCCGAAATACAGGTTGCCGTCACTACTGCGGTGTTTGCCATTGCTGCCGGTGAATTTTCGCCCAGGATCACGGGGTTGAGAAATATGATGTATGCCATTGCAAAGAACGTTGTCAATCCTGCAATGATCTCCGTTTTCACATTCGTTCCATGTTCCTTGAGCTTGAACATCTTTTCCATTTTGATTATGTCCTCCTTAAAATGCAGCGTCAAAGGCTTGCCGCTTGGCGGTATCTGATATTCCTATTTTGGCAAGTCCCTGCGACATTATTTCGGATTTGTTTTTTGTATTTCCGAATTTTCTGCATAATACAATTATATGATAATATGTACATAATTTCAAGAATTTATCGAAATTTTATATTTTTTATGCACTGTCCGCAATTTGGCTCATTTCCTGT
>CACYDY010000180.1 GCA_902773245.1 uncultured Ruminococcus sp. | reverse complement strand
CTGAATTATATTTATCACAAACAGCAGCGTGAAAGAAATGATAAGAAGCACCAGCGCGATCGCCGTTGCGCTTGCGTAGTCCATTCTCTCAAGCTTCTGCATAATTACATAAGATACGACCTGAGTGCCGTCCTTTGCGCTGTTTCCCGAAATATAAATAACGCTGCCGTACTCGCCTATCCCTCTTGCAAGAGCAAGACCAAAGCCGGTGAGAAGCGACGGAAAAAGCTCGGGGAAGATCACCTTAAAAAATGTTGTTTTGCTGTTTGCGCCGAGTATGTAGGCAGCTTCCTCATACTGCGGGTCGAGCTTTTCAAGCACGGGCTGCACGGCTCTCACCGTAAACGGGATACCGATGAACACCAATGCAGTGACAATGCCTATTTTTGTATATGAAATGTCTATCCCGATGCTTGAAAAATATTTGCCCGGGAAGCCCGTGTTTGAATACATCTTTGAAAGCGTGATACCGGCAACGGCTGTCGGCAGCGCAAACGGCAGCTCGATAAGCCCGTCGAGAATTCTTTTTCCCGGGAAATCATATTTCACAAGCACCCACGCAAGTATAAGCCCGAAAACGCTGTTGATAAAGGCTGCAATAAACGAACAGGAAATACTCGTTTTAAATGCGCTCACCACGTTTTTTGCAGTAATGAGCTTTACAAAATCCGCCGGCGATAATCTGAATGAAAACACAAGCACCGACGCAAGCGGTATGAGTACCAGAAGCGAGACCATCAGTATCGTTATCCCTAAAGTCAATTTAAATCCCGGGATAACGTTTGTCGTTTTTCCTGTCTTTTTCAGTTTCAAGCTTCTCACCTCTTTCAGAAAAGTGAGCGCCGCATTCCGCCGGGTATGCACCCGTGGCAGTTCCGTTTTTACTTTATTGAAGCGGAAGATCAAGCTCCGCGCCGAAAGTGTCTATTGAATGTTTTATAAATAATACGGAACACGGCGCATTACGGTTTTATATTAATAATCGTAGATCTCGTCAAAGATCGCTCCGTCGTCAAAAAACGTTTCATAGGCTGCGTCCCATCCGCCGAAATCGTCGATAGTGCAGAGATTGACATTGAGATCAAACTTATCGGAGAAGGAATTAAGAATTTCCTCGTTCGTGGGTCTGTAGCCGTTTTCTCCGATGATCTTCTGAGCTTCGTCGGAATAGAGATATTCAAGGTATACTTTTGCAGCGTCCGCAGTACCGTTTTTCTCGGCGTTAGCGTCAACGATCGCAACGCTTGGCTGCGCGAGAATAGAAATACTCGGTGTTACGATCTCGTAATCGTCGGGGTATTCCTTGACGCTGTTGATAGCTTCGTTCTCCCACGCAATAAGCACGTCGCCCTGACCATTTTCAACAAAGGTCGTCGTAGCGCCTCTTGCGCCGGAATCCATTACGGTAACGTTTGCGTAAAGCTTTCTGACAAATTCCTTCGCCTTTTCCTCGTCATTGCCGTTTTTATCAAGCGCGTATTTCCACGCTGCGAGGAAGTTCCAGCAAGCCCCGCCGCTGCTCTTCGGGTCGGGGTTGATTATTTCAACGCCGTCCTTTGTGAGGTCGTCCCAATCCTTTAGCTGCTTCGGGTTTCCCTTTCTGACAAGGAAAACTATCGTGGAGGTGTACGGCGAACTCGACAGATCGAACTCATCAAGCCAACCGCTGTCGATAAGCCCCGACTGCTCGATCAGCGTGATATCGTGCGCAAGCGCAAGCGTTACAACGTCAGCCTCCGAGCCTTCGATAACGGAACGCGCCTGACTTCCCGAGCCGCCGTGCGACTGGATTACCTCAATATCGCCGCCATAGGTGGTTTTATAGTAATCTGCAAAAAGCTCATTGTAGTTCTGATAAAGCTCTCTTGTGGGATCGTAGGAAACGTTTGTGAGTGTTATCTTTTCTGTCTGCGCCGCACCGTCGGACGCTTCTGTGGAATTCTCGGAGGAACTCTCTGCGGTCGTACCGGAGCAAGCCGAAAGCGACGTCGCCGCTGCCGCTGCTGCTAAAATAAGGCTGATAATTCTTTTCTTTATCATGATTATTTCTCCTTCACTGTGTTATAATGATATCTGTATTACCTCTTTCAACATCGGCACATTCGCCGATTGTGTCCGCGCAATTTTGTAGAATACTGCATTACGAACGCCCTGCCTTTCCGAACTGTATGCTATAAGCATATATGTTTTATAGGTTTATAACTTAAATAATTACGCACCCTTTTTTTAAGGATGCGTTTTCTGTCACCCACTGTCATAATTATACTCAGATGACGCTTAATTGTAAATCGGAATAAAATCTAATTTTTTTCGTCGTAATATGACTTGCATATGCGAAAATATTCCCTTCAATAATTTGCAGAATACGTTCTTACTCTGAGCGGAACACCGATATTCTCGGCGATTCTGCGGCACTCGGCGATGTCTTCCTCACCGATAACATCAACGACGGTAAAGGCAACATTTTCTGTGTATTTTCTGCAAGACCTTCCGAAGTCGAGCATAGCGTCAAACGATTTTATCCCGAAAACCGGGTGAACAATAGCGTCATATTTTTCCGCATCAGATTCGTTCATGCTGATCGAAACGAAGTCGATATTATCGCAAATTTCCTTTGTGATATCACGCTTATGAATGAGGTTTCCAAGACCGTTGGTGTTGAGCCTTGTT